>CAJXUU010000067.1 GCA_913061325.1 uncultured Saprospirales bacterium
GAGATTTCTGCCTGTCTCGTGGGCTCGGAGATGTGTATAAGAGACAGCCTTAATATTAAGCGAGACTTAAAAGAATACAATTTTGATATTTATTACCTGATAAAAAGCTCGTTACATATTGCATTATATTTTAATATTTTATTATTTTTGCATGTTTTCGCATAGTGTTCTTTAAACTAAATGTTAGTTGAAACGAATACGATATAGAAGAGATATAATAGTTGAAATTACATTACTATTTTTTAGAAGGATAAAATTGAAAGTATTTTGATAGCATACTTAAATGGAAAATTGACCCTCAAAACTGCGACTTACGTATATGTAGATTGTAATGGAGTAGGGTATCATGTTAACATCAGTTTGAATACATACGCTCAGCTTGAAAAGCTGGAAGATGTGAAAATTCTGACATATGTTCATACCAACGATGATGGACAGACATTATACGGATTTATGAATGATGAAGAAAGATCAATATTTATATTATTAATCTCTGTCTCTGGAGTCGGCCCCAATACTGCGAGGGTAATCATGTCATATATGACAACAGATGAAGTAAAGTCCGCAATTGTACATGAAAATGTGGGTGCAATCAGTAAGGTAAAGGGCATCGGCCCTAAGACAGCCAAAAGATTAATATTGGACCTGAAAGACAAAATACTTAAAGGAAGTGGTGATCAGCCGATATTAATTGGAAATGATAACAATACACTTCGTGATGAAGCGTTAAGTGCTTTAGTTGCATTAGGGTTTCCTAAAAATACTGTTGAAAAGCAACTCAAAGGAATCTTGTCAGCCAACTCGGATGTCAGTTCTGTAGAAGAAGTGATCAAGCTGGTTTTAAAACAGATGCGATAATGCCTCATTTACGAATTATTGGTTGTGAAATACATAGTTTTTTTATAGATTTTGATATCAAATCAGAGCTCTAAAAAAAGCTGAAATTTTATGGTATTTAGTACAATGTCTTCCTTTGCGAATGCGTTGTTATTCGATGCCTTATTAGGTTTAATTAGAATGAAACAAAGTAAAGCCCAACTAAACTGTTATTAGAATTATCTATTTAATTGAATTAGAAGCTATTACACACTTGGATATACATAATATGAAAATTACTCGAGCATTAGTTACAATTTTATTTGTGAGTGCTTTTATATACGCCGCCATCGGTTCAGGAGGTAGCAGGAATTTACCAGACCCATATGAGGAGATTTTTACTCCGACAATGGTGACAGATACTATTCCGATAAAAGACAACTATGGAGATCATGTAACTGACCCAAATAATAATCCTTTTGATATTACATCCAATGTGATAGAGCAGAAAGTAGAGTATGATCCAGCATCTGGAAACTACATTATTTATGAGAAAATTGGAGATGAATATTACAGAACTCCAACCTACCTCACGTTCGAAGAATATCTAGAATTTAAGAAGAAGGAACAACAAAAAGCATACTTTCAGAGACTGGCTGGGGTGTCTTCAAAAAAGAAAGGCTTGAATTCTAAGACAGATCCGATGGAACGGATTGATATTCAAAATTCTTTGGTAGACAGACTTTTTGGAGGAACAGAAGTGAATATACAGCCGCAAGGTCAGGTGGATGTCACACTTCAGAGTACATACTATAACTCTTTCCAACAACAAGCTGGATTCAATGGAAATGGGGTGCAATTCAATCCAATTGATCCAGATGTAGATATCCGAGTAAGTACCGAAGGAAATATTGGTACTAAACTGAATCTTGATTTTAACTACGATACACAGTCTACTTTCAATTTTGATCAGCAGATTAAATTAGAATATGATACCGAAGCATTCGGTGAAGATGATATTATCAAAAAAATTGAAGCGGGAAATGTCAGTCTGCCTCTGAGAGGGAATCTGATCAAAGGGGCACAATCACTTTTTGGTTTGAAGACAGAATTACAATTTGGTAATTTAAGATTGACAGCCATAGCATCTCAACAACAATCAGAACAAAATAACTTACGAATAGAAAATGGATCTGCAGTCCAAGAATTTGAGCTCTCACCCGACCAATATGATGAGAACAGACACTTCTTCGTTTCGCATTATAACAGAGCGACTTTCGAAAGAAATCTCTCGAACCTTCCTCAGATTGCCACCTCATTTAGAATATCACAATTAGAAGTTTGGATTTCTGAAGATAGACCCACTTATCAACAGAGAAGTACGCCAATAGTAGCATTCTCCGATTTAGGTGAGCCTGATATTGATAAATATACTGGAGATTATACTAGTGTAGCTGAGTTTGGTCCATATAAATCATTAGTAAGAGAAGGAACTATTTACGATGATCAAAATGACAGAGGTAATTTTCTTCCAGATAATAGGGTGAATCGAATCTATGAGAAAATAGTACTTAATGAAAATAGTCTTCCTGAATTTGAAGATGTGGAATCTCAAAATTTAGTTGCTTCAATTCTAGAAGGAGAAGGATTTGTTCAAAATAGAGATTTCTCTGTGTTTACGGGTAGAAAGCTTTCAACGAATGAATTCTCATATAATGAACAGTTGGGTATGCTCTCTCTTAATATCAGATTGAGACCTAACCAGAATCTTGCCGTTGCATATAATTATACCTATACAAGAAACTGTGATGAAGTATATAATGTAGGAAACTTGTCAGCTGATGGCTCTCAATTTTCAAGCACATCTAGAAACGTTGTGCCAGGGCAGCAGGATACTACTACTAATGTAGAGCCTCCTAAGGTATTGTTTACCAAATTACTAAAAAGTAGTGTACAGCAAACGGATATCTCAACTTGGGACTTGATGATGAAGAATGTTTATCCATTAAGGGCAACTCAATTAAATCCTGAAGAATTCAGATTTGATATATTTTATGAAGATGACTCTGATGGATCACTGAAGAAATTTATTCCAGAACCAGGATTTACAAATCAACCTTTACTGGAAGTATTTAACTTGGATAGATTAAACAAGTACAATGATCCACAAGCAGATGGATTGTTTGATTTTGTTCCAGGTATTACTGTAATTCCTAGTAGCGGATCTGTTGTATTTCCAGTCTTAGAGCCATTTGGTAGTTCACTTGATTCATTATTGGTCGGATTGCCTCAAGCTGATATTGAAAATTACAAATTCCAAATGCTATATGATACTTCAATTACCATAGCAAAACAACAGCTTCAAAATAATAAGTTCTTGATGAAAGGTGAAGTAACTTCGGCTTCTAACGGCGAGATTAACCTTGGACCATTTGTACCGGAAGGTTCAGTTAGAGTAAGAGCTGGTGGAGTAGAACTTCAAGAAGGAGCTGATTATGAGGTCGATTACTCTTTAGGACGATTGAGGATCATTAATGATTCTTATTTACAACAAGGGACACCTATCAATGTATCTTTTGAAGATCAATCACTATTCAGTCTACAGCAAAAAACTATGTTGGGACTAAGAGCCGACTATGATTTTAGCGATAATTTTTCTATTGGAGCTACCTATCTAAAATTGTCAGAACGACCATTTACAAGAAAAGTAAACATAGGAAACGATCCAATCAATAACAGAGTTTTTGGAATTGATCTTGCCTATAGTAATGAAGCACCTTTTGTAACTAAAATGGTAGATAAGTTACCATTCTACAGTACAAAAGAAAAGTCAAGTATTAATTTTTCTGCGGAGGCTGCGTTTTTAAAACCTGGCCACTCTGGAGCTATTAATGCTGGAGGAGATGATGAAGACAAAGGAGGTGTGGTAAGTATTGATGATTTCGAAGGTGCCGTAAGCGGATTACTGCTTGGAGGTTTTAATTCGAATCAATGGAGGCTAGCCAGTACCCCTTCAGAATTCCCTGAATCAAAATTGAATGATGATCTTCGTTACGGAGCAAATAGAGCAAAGATTAATTGGTACACTATTGATAGACAAGCTAGAACCAGTGCAGATAGTGAGAGTCCATATACAAGATTAATAGATCAACAAGATTTGTTTAATCGGGATGTACAAGTAGGCCAATCAGAGTTGCTAACTTTTGATATTGGTTATTATCCAAATGAAAGAGGACCATATAATTTTGATGACCCTGATTCGCTTGTTGGTGCTGATGGAATAAGTTACTCAGCTGGTATTTATCCTGCTGATGGAACTGGAGACATCAGGTTAAATGAACCAGCATCTAGATGGGGAGGTATAATGAGAAGTTTCCAGAATTCAGATTTTGAGGCTGCTAATTATGAATTTATAGAATTTTGGATGCTTGACCCTTATACTGCTAGACCTGATGGAGAGTTGCATGCAGACAATGAAAAGGGTCAAATTGTATTTCAACTTGGAAACATTTCAGAGGACATTATTAAAGATGGGAATCAATTTTATGAAAACACGCTACCCTTGGGCCCGGAGTCTGTGACTTCTCTTACCAATACGAATTGGGGACAAGTTTCTCTATTACAACCAGTTAATAATGGATTTGACGTAGAAAGAGGAACTGTGCAAGATGTTGGTTTTGATGGTATAAATGATAGTCTAGAAATAGTTTTACAAGAAGATTATTTGTCTAAATTGTTTACTCCTGGAATGGACTTTTTTAACCCAGATATCCGTGATGATCCATCAGGAGATAACTATGACTTTATTAGCCCCCAGAATTCTACTTTGGACCTCTTGACAAGATTTAAGAATTTCAATAATCCAGAAGGGAATGCACCAATAGGAGAACAGAGAACGAGTAACGAGTTAGCAAGAGGAAACAGAAATCCTGAATCAGAGGACCTTAACAATAATAGGTCGCTGGATACAGGTGAAAGTTATTATAACTATACAGTTAATATAGAAAGTATTCTTGGAATGAATGGGCAAGCGGAGCTTAATGCAGATGCTACGAAATTTATTACTGAATCCAAAGAGGTTCAAGGTGACACGTGGTACAGATTTCGTATTCCAATAACAACTGGTTCTGATTTTGTGCAAGGAGATATAGCTGGATTTAGATCTATCCAGTTTATGAGAATGTATATGACTAATTTCGAATCAGCTAAGACATTCAGATTAGCAGATTTCCAATTGGTAAGAAATTTATGGAGAAAAAGTGAAGTTATTTGTGAGTGTACGGATTGTAGTCCATCCAATGTAGATTTTAGTGTAGATGAAGTAGGTGTAGAAGAAAACGGAGATAAAACACCATTTGGCTATGTTACACCTCGAGGTATTGTCCAAGAAGAGCTATTCAGTACGTTTTCAAATCTTCTTCAAGATGAAAAATCATTATCACTTAATTTCTGTGGATTGGATGATGGGTGCAGTGTCGGGATCAATAAGCTAGCTAAACTAGACCTGACCCAATACGATAGGCTCCAACTTTTTATGCATGCTGAAGCTGAAGATGGAACAGAAATTCCTGATGGAGAACTTTATGGTTACATTCGATTTGGGAAAGATTTGGTCAATCATTACTACGAATATGAGATTCCGCTTGACGTTTCTAAGGAGTCTACGGTTGATCCGCAGAGGAGAGTATGGCCGGATACAAATATGATAGATGTAAAGTTTTCTGAGTTTAAGGAAGCTAAGAAGGCAAGAATTATTAAAAATACTCCCCTAAATGAAGAGTACCTATATATTGATGGAGATAGGGCCGATGGGGCAATCAGAGTAAAGGGAACTCCAAGCCTAGGTTACATAAAAGTATTTGAAGTAGGTGTAAGAAATAGAACTCCTGAAGATGATAATGAAGCTTTCTGTGGTGAGGTGTGGGTGAATGAACTAAGAGCTGCTGGACTCAACGAAAAGGGAGGAATGGCTGCTCAAGCAAGACTTCAAATACAGATGGCAGATCTAGGTGAGATTAATCTTGCCGCCAACTATAGTACTGTAGGATGGGGTGGACTTGATCAACGGTTACTAGAACGAAACAGAGAAGAAATCTTACAATATGACGCTGCGGCGAATTTACAATTGGGTAAATTCTTTCCTTCAGAATGGGGAATAAATATTCCGTTCTATGCTCAATATTCTAAAGATAATTCTTATCAACAGTTTGATCCTTATGAGAGAGACCTTACTGTAGAAGAAAAGGTTGATGCGCTTCAAAGTAGTGTTGGTGCAGGAACAAGAACACAGGGAAATGTAGATAGTTTGGTGTTGGATGTTAAAGAACGAAGTAAAGAAACATCGACCGTCAAAACATTCAATTTTACAAATGTAAAAAAAGATGGCAAAGGAGGAAAGCCATGGAGTATATCCAACTTTAGTGCTTCTTACGCATACACAGAAACGGTTAAGACAGATGCTATTATAAAAGAGGATAAAACGCAAGAGTATACGACTACATTAGATTATAATTATTCTAATAAAGCGAAGGGAATTCAACCTTTTAAAAAGATCAAGAATAAGAACCTGAAGTTGATCAAGGAGATTAATTTCAACTTGTTGCCAAAGAGTTTTACTTTTTCTACCAATATTAACAGGCTGGTCAATAGTCGAACATTTAGGTTGCCAGATTCTCCAGTATTCCAATTTGATGATAGAAGATTCCTTTGGGATAGAAACTATGGATTAAATTGGGATTTCACCAAGGCGCTCAAGTTTACATTTAAGGCGAAGGCTTCATCATTAGTAGATGAACTAAGACAAGTCGGAATTGCTGATGATCCAGATGATAGAAATTGGGTCGATGAAACTGGAAGTCAATTAAATGAAACTGGGCTGCCATATGATGCGCTACAAGCGCAAGACTATAGAAACAATAATCTGAGAAAACTTGGTAGAAGTAAAAATTACAAACACAATGTAGGCTTGCAGTATACACTTCCTATAAGGTACATTCCATTTATGAATTGGATTAATATAAAGACAGATTATAAAGCTGATTATTCATGGGATGCGGGGTCTTTGATATTGATTGATGATGCTCCTTCTACAAGATTTGGGGATGCTGGAACACCATTGGGTAATATCATCCAAAATAACCAGACGAGATCCATCAATGGAACATTTAGCTTCGATAAGTTATATTCCATGTCGAAATACCTTAAGAAGATAGATAAGGGAAATAAGAAGAGTAGAAGATCAAGAACTCGAAATTCTACTTCGAAGTCTAGTGCCAAAAATAAAGGAAAGGGTAAAACATCTAAAAAAGATGAGAAGAAAAAGGACAGGGAAGTAACTAAGTTAGAAAGGATTATTCTGAGACCACTGTTGTCACTTAGATCTATAAAAGCTACATATAAGGAAACAGAAGGAACCCTTATTCCAGGATTTATGGAAGATTCTCACTTGTTAGGACTTTCGAATGGTTTTGGAGCACCGGGTTGGGGATTTGCCGCAGGATTAAGACCTGATGTAAAAGCTTGGGCAACGGATCCTGATAAACAAGGATGGTTTAATCCTAGTAATATATTCAGTGAACAAGTAAGTCAAAATAATACAAGAACAATAGACCTGAAGATTGCACTAGAACCATTTAAAGATTTTGATATCGATATAGACTTCAAGAAAAAGTATAGAAGAGATGAAACCTTTGTTCTTTCTAATAAAAGTGAAAGTAATGACCCTGAAGTCAATCATATAGATTTTCCAAATTTTGGATCTCCTCAGGCGCAATATGAAGTTGGATCCTTTGAGATTACGAATATGGGGATAGGTACACTGTTTTCAGATGCTTCTGAACTTTACAGTACCTTTAAGAATTCAAGAGAGACGGTATCAAGAAGATTAGCGGAGATGGATGCTGCTAATGGTGTTCCAGGAGCATTAGACCAACATTCTGATGAATGGGCAGGAGAAGATCCTGATAATCCGTTATACTATAGAGGGTATGGACCAAATAATTATGATGTTGCGGTGCCAGCATTCCTTGCAACCTATTTAGGTGGAGATATTAATGATGATCAGGTGTTGGATGATTACAGAAATATTTCAGTAAACGCAAAGAGTTTTAGCTTTTTACCGAAACCAAACTGGTCAATAAAATATGATGGACTTTCTAAAATGGAAATGTTCAAAGATGTATTTACTAGTTTTACTATCAATCATAGTTACAAAGGAGCTATGCAGGTAAATAGGTTTAATTCGACACTTGAGTATCTCGATGATAGATTTAATACCAATACAGAAGAATATAACATCTCCCCTGTAAATGACAATTACTATTCTAGAATCCAAATACCAGCAATTGTCATATCAGATCAGTTTTCACCACTCATCGGAGTGTCTGTGAAAACGAAAAGTGAGATGACGATTGAAGCTGAATGGAGAAAATCTAGATCGCTTGGTTTATCCTTAGAAGATCTTCGGGAACAAACGAGTAATGAGATCAGATTTGGATTTGGTTATACCATTAAGAACTTCAGGGCAAACAAAAAGAAAGGAAAGAAAAGAAAGAAGGATCAAAAAGATGCTGCGAAAAAAGATAAAAAATCTGGAGGCCTTGGAAAATCTGGAAACCGTGGAGGAGTGAAGAATAATAGAGGAAAGACATTGACTATGAATCTAGATTTCTCAATCATGGATACGAGAGAATTAATCTATGAAGTGTCACAAGGAGTAGACGGACAAGTGAATAGCGGACAGAACTCGATTCAGATATCACCAAGTGTAGATTATGACATTAATGAAAATCTTACTATGAGATTCTTCTTTGACTATAATTATACTGAGTCGGCTATCTCAATTGGTTCAAATAGAAGATTAAATATAAGGGGTGGTGCAACTGCTCAGTTGAAAATCAACTAAACACTACCATGTTTAAATTAGAAAAAAGCTTATTCATCCTTATTGATGGATAAGCTTTTTTTATTCTAGGAATATTTTTTATCCTAACTCTCTAAACCGATATTGAAGTGATTTAAAAACTAAGGTTAAAATGACTTGCAAAGGAATTAACACTATGTTCTTAAATCACTTCATTATAATTGTGTTGGGTTTTTGAACCAATCACAACAAATACAACATTATATGTACCTTTACCACCTATAAACACTTCAATATTGAGAGCTAAAAAATCCTTCGGGCAACACTTCCTAATCAACCAACCATTATCAAAGAAAATCGCTAATTCATTGCGAATGGAATCTGACATCAAAAATGTACTTGAGATTGGTCCTGGAAAAGGAGTACTTACAAAATACCTTCTGGAGCAAGATATCAATCTAAGAGTTTGTGAAGCAGACAAGGATATGGTTACTTATTTAGAAGACAACTATCCAAAGCTTCACGGTAACATTATATTTTTAGATTTTTTGAAGTTGGATATGAGTAAAGTGTTTGATGGCGATCCATTCTATATGATTGGTAATTATCCATATAACATATCTTCTCAGATATTATTCAAAATGGTCAAGCATCGTGCGTTGATCCCAGAGATGGTTGGGATGTTCCAAAAGGAAGTGTCCGATCGAGTGATTGCTCCTCCGGGCAGTAGAACTTACGGAGTGGTTAGTGTTCTTATTCAAGCATTCTATAAAGGAGAAAATGTTGTAAGAGTTAGCCCTGGCTCATTTAATCCGCCACCAAAAGTTAATTCTTCTGTTATTAGATTGACACGAAAAGAGAACTATGAACTTGGCTGCGATTATAGTTTTTTTAGAACAGTGGTTAAGACAGCTTTCGGACAACGAAGAAAAATGATGCGAAATACGCTGAAAGGATTGGTGAAAGATGAAAGCCTATTGAAAGATGATTATTTCAAAAGAAGACCCGAGCAACTAGGCGTAGAAGAATTTGTAGACTTGACTTTAAGAATACAGAATGCTCAAGAAGAATATAAATCTGACGAAACTTCTGATTAACACGAAGTGTTGAAAGAATTGGTATTCGAATAGATGCTAAAAGGAGTCAATTTTGGACGCATAGACAATTAGAATAACGAGATACATAAAGTAATATATAATGAGATTAGAAGAGAGAATAATGCCAGATCTAAAGACTGCAATGAAAGCTAAAGATCAACCTGCATTGAGAACCATAAGGGCAATAAAAGCTGCCATATTAATACAAAAGACGGATGGTTCAGGAACTGAAATGACAGAAGAAATGGAGATCAAACTAATCCAAAAAATGGCTAAACAACGCCAAGACTCCATGGACATTTTTGTAAAACAAGGTAGAGAAGATCTTGCTGTAACAGAAAGAGACGAATTAGAGGTTTTGAAAAAATATCTTCCGGAGCAACTTTCAGAAGAGAAAATTAAAGAGATAGTTAACAAAATTATTACTGATAGTGGGGCAGAAGGCATAAAAGACATGGGCCGCGTTATGGGTTTAGCATCTAAAGAATTAGCTGGAAAAGCGGATGGCAAAACTATCTCTGGTGTTGTGAAAGCTTCTTTAACTTAAAAAAGTGATAATGGATTTTCGAATTAATCGAGTTTTCTACCTATTTGCATTTGTATTTACAATGGCTGCATTATCATGTGGCACTGTAAAGCAAATTCCTAATGACAAAGCAGAGTCTGATATCAAAGCAGTCATGAAGATGCAAGAACTTGCATGGAGCGATGGAGATGTATATCAGTTTATGGAAGGGTATTGGAAATCCGAAAATCTATCTTTCGTAGGTAAAAGTGGAATTAATAAAGGCTGGGAGACAACTCTAAATAACTATATCAAAGGATATCCTAACAAAGATGCAATGGGTAAATTGACTTTTGATGTGTTAGAAATGAACCGGATATCTGCTGACGCATACCACATGATCGGTCGATACACATTGATTAGAAAAGCGGATAAACCAACTGGACTTTTCACTTTGATCTGGAAATATATTGACGGTAAGTGGCTCATCGTATCTGATCACACAAGTGGATAAAATAAATCGAATTTCAATATGAGTCATAAACTCGGTTTAATAGGATATCCCTTATCTCATTCTTTTTCACCAACCTACTTTGCTGAAAAGTTTAAAGAACTGAATATTCAGGATTCAGAATATTTAGCTTACTCTATTGATGAAATTGACAAGATCAATGAGATATTTAACCTAGGAGTGACTGGACTCAATGTTACTATACCTTACAAAGAGCAGGTGATTGCTTTCCTAGATGAATTGAGTGCAGAAGCAGCTGAAATAGGTGCAGTGAATACGATAAAAGTAGAAAATAGTAGAAAAGTTGGTTACAACACTGACGTCTATGGTTTTCAAGCTTCCCTCTTAAAGCAGTTAGGCGATGTGAAAATTGGAAAGGCTTTAATTCTAGGTAGTGGTGGAGCGTCAAAGGCGGTAAGGTTTGTTCTAAAAAACATGGGTATAGATTATAAAATAGTATCCCGAAAAAAGAATTATCTAAACTATCTAAACCTAAATAATAAGATCATCCAAGATCACAAACTAATCGTAAATACTACACCATTAGGAATGTATCCTCATGTAGATAATTGCCCTTCGATTCCCTATGAAGGATTAACTGAACAACATTTTTTATATGACTTAGTCTACAATCCTGAAAAAACACTATTTTTGATGAAAGGAGAATCTGCAGGGAGTAACATAAAAAATGGAAACGATATGTTAGTTTTACAAGCTGAGAAATCATGGGAAATATGGAATCAAAAATAAATGAAGCTTCAATGAGTGAATCTGAACCACCAAAGCCCGGGAGTAAAATGAATTCAGATAGTATTGATTTTACTGACACGAAAATTGCTTTTTCTGCAAAAACAGATAAGGAATTAATAAAAATGGGCCGACTGTTTGGCCTCATGAATAAAAGTGTACTCGTAAATGTTGGGTCGAAAATAGGTTTAGTTGCGATAAAACTAAGACTTCCATTTGTAGATTATATAGTAAAACAAACAATTTTCCAACAGTTTTGTGGGGGAGAAAACCTAATGGATTGTCAAAAATCAATTGATACCCTTTATAAAAATAATTCTCTTACAATTCTTGATTTCGGAGCTGAGGGAAAAAGCAACGAAGAGGAGTTGAATAGTGTCATGGAGGAAACGATGCGTGCCATCGAATTCGCTGCATCAAATGTTTCAGTGCCTGTTATAAGCACCAAAATCACAGGCTTGGTGGATAACAATGTCTTGATCAAACTTCAAAATAAAGAGGAACTCACATCTGGCGAACAAAGAGAATATACTGCTCTTTTAGAAAGGATAGATAATATCTGCAGTAAAGCTGCAGAACTTAAAGTTGGTGTTTTTGTAGATGCTGAGGAAAGTTGGTTGCAAGACCCTATTGATGATATTGTCATGGATATGATGTCAAAATATAATCATGATAGAGTCAATGTATATAATACATATCAATTATACAGACATGATAAGTTAGCTGATCTGAAAACACACCATAAGATGACTATTGAAGGTGGGTTTTTATTCGGAGCGAAGTTGGTTAGAGGAGCATATATGGAAAAAGAGAGAGAAAGAGCAAGCGAAAACGGCTATAAATCTCCTATTCAAACCGATAAAGCTTCGACGGACAGAGATTTTGATGCTGGGATAGATTATTGTGTCAGAAATTATAAAAATATAGCTTCCTGTTGTGCGTCACATAACGTAGAAAGTAATCTAAAACAGGCTGCCTTAATTGATGAATTAGGCCTCGATAAAGAGCATCCTCATTTTAATTTTTGCCAGTTATATGGAATGAGTGATTACATCACGTTTAATATCGGTAAAGCGGGATATAATGTAGCTAAATATGTTCCATATGGTCCGATTAAAGATGTAGTACCTTATCTTATACGACGTGCTCAAGAAAACTCATCTGTAACAGGAGAAATGAGCAGAGAGCTGAGTCTAATTAAAAGTGAAATCAAAAGAAGAGGCATTTAAACTTTGAATAATCATTGAGTATTCAAAGGAAGATCGGGGAGTATTCAAGATCGCTGGTAGAAGTCAATTGTTTGATAAGCATGGATTAAATATTCTCATAGTATTAAGTATTAAAAAAGAGCCGAACCCACACATTAGGTTCGACTCCTGTTAAAACCAAAACTCAGTCTTGTGTACAGAAGTTTAAATTCTGCACTATTTTATAGCATCAATGTACTTTTATCAATTTCTTAGTGGTCGTCTTTCCATTTTGTTCTAATACTACATAGTAAATACCAGGATGTAATTGTCGTAAATCTATATATTCCATTTCTGCAGCGGAAATAGATAGCACCACTTTTTTATCTGCATTTAACACCTTTACAGTAGCATTTTCCTTATCCGATATTTCTACTCTGATGTAGTTTGTCGCTGGATTCGGATGAATAGAAATTGACAACTCACTAGCTCTTTGCTCGATATCTTGAGTTTGCTCGAATGGACTGTTGTCTTGTTCGACACTGTTGCCTTCAGATTCAGCTAGTGCTAATTCTGAACTTTCTACATTATTATTTTTCGTAAAGAATCCTGCATCAATATGTGTCACAATATTTGATGATTCTACAGTGAATGTTGGACTGCTATAAATGCCTTGTTGATGAATTATATCGCTGTTATTATCTACCTCAATCTCTCCATTCTCTAGTGAAGCTTCTAGATCTTTTGAGAATTTATATTCCATATGATATTTACCAGGACGCAGATTGGAGAAAGAGATGTTTTCATAATCAGTCTGACCGGTTGTCAATTCAGAAACCATGTCATTTGATTCGTTGAAAAGGCTTACTTTAATGTTTGATAAGTTAGTTTCATTGAGATCGTAGACCCCATTTTGATCTTCATCAAACCATGCAATACCTCCAATACTTCCCATTTCAAATAATCCGACATCCACATTTGGTACAGATAATACTTCTGCACTGGCGAACATATCCGACTCTCCATTTTCATGAATATCACTATCCAATAGATCTTCGTTAGACATATCAATAGAAGTGAATGCATATTCAGTATTGGTCAAATCAACAAATACTTTATAATTTCCAACTGGTATTTCTTGGAATGCATATAGCCCGAGTGTATTACTAGTTGTTGAGGCTATAATTGCACCAGATTCATCAAAAAGAGACACTCTAATATCTGGAATTCGAGCTTCTACAGTTTGTCTCATTCCATCTCCATTGAGGTCTTCCCATACAACGCTTCTTAAGGATGCAGCTGATAAGTATATCCCACAATCTATAGAAGTAAGATCAGCTCCATGTGCTAATGAAATAAGTGGTGTTTTTCCAGTATCATCAGCATCACTATCAATATTATCATCTATATCTACATCAGAAGCAGTAATAGTGTATTCTTGAGGAATCATGAACTGGATAAAGTATAAACCTTGCTTAAGTCCAGAAAATTTATAATCTCCACTAACATCAGTATATACTGTGTCAAACGGTACTCCAAACGATCTAAATATAATAACTTCAATTCCCTCAACTCCTCCTTCACCAGGATCTTGCAGGCCATTTTTATCCAAATCTTCCCAAACTCGATCACCAATGAATGCTGGCAGATAAGCTCCACCATCTAGATTTTGATAGTTTTCTCCAGATTCTAAAATTATCACATCTGTACTACCAGTTCCAAATGCATTAGAAATATCAGAATCTACATCCTCGGGACCAGAATTACCTTCTGAAAGAATATATTCACTTGGGATTTCAAAAACAACGTAATATTCTCCAACTTGTAAATTCGTAAATGAATAAATTCCCGACGTATCTCCAACTGCATCTGTAATCGTAGAATCTAATTTTATACCAGTCCCAGAGAAAAGAAATACTGGAACGTTATCTATTCCTGGATCTGTTAGATTTTTAATCCCATTGCCGTTGAGATCTGTAAATACCATCCCATTAATTGATACTTCCTTTGTTAATGCAATATCGATATCATTATTAGATCCATTATTGAAAACCATGAAATCGGTACAGCCGTCTGGATTAGCATCACTGTCTAATTGCTCTATTCCTTGGTCTTTTTCACCGATAAAAAATCCTTCAGGGAGAGTTGCACATACCTGGTAATTTCCTGCAGGAAGATCATTGAATTGATATTTTCCTGATTCGTCTGACACTATAGATTCTGAGATTGCATTACTTATGTCTGAAATAGTTACTAATATATTAGCAAGACCAATTTCAGTTCCTTCTTGTGTTCCATTATTATCTGTGTCTTCCCATATATAATCTCCAATTGTGATTTTTTCTACTATCCCTAAATCGACATAATCTTTGTCTTCAAAGTTTTCTAAGAAAAATTGCTCCGTTTCTACTGCTGTTCCTGTAATTATAAAATCTGAATCAATTTCATCATTCATACCAATATTTGGAATAGTAGCTGTCTCATTGCCTACTAATGATATCTGCAAAGCATAAAAACCTTCTTGCAGTGCATCAAAAGTGTATTCTCCATCAGAATTGGTAGTTTTTGTATCAAGTTCAGAACCACTATTATCTAAAAGAGAAACGATAACATTAGATCTGAATATTTCTCCAACATCGAAAGTTCCGTTTGCGTTTTCATCCTCCCAGACTATTCCTGTAATTGAGGATTCCATCGGAGTTCTGAATACAAATCCAGCGTCCAAAGTAGTATTGATAGCTCCTGAAGTAATTATGAATGTATTAGTAGTCCCAACGTTAGCTTCTACCAAAACCACATCAGAATCTATAGTGTCGTTTGTTCCAATATTAGCATCTATAAATTGATAGAAAAGAGGTCTCACAAATTGTAGTACATATTCTCCAGGAATAATACCTTCGATAAAGTAATATCCAGAATCTATTCCTCCCCCCTGAGATGTCATAGCTGATTGAATAATATCTCCTTCTAGATTAAGAAGATTTACGGTTACTCTATCCAGTCCAGGCTCTTGGTCATTAATTCCATTTTCATTTACATCGATAAAGGCCATGTCCCCTAAAGAGGCAAGTTGATAATAGCCACCACTTATCGGTTGCAATTCATTGAAATATGAAACAGTTATCGTATCTGTACTCCCTGTTATTATATCGTTTGTTATGTCGTCATCGATGTCATCAGGTCCTTGATCTGCTAATACATTAAAGAACGATTCATCTTGATTATCAAAAACAAGGTAGTATTCTCCGGGAAGTCTGTCTGGGAAATTATAATTACCCATTCCATCAACCATCATACTATCTAATATTGTACCATCTAAAGAATAAAGTTTGACTTTAATATTGTCAAGAATAAGTTCTTCGGTCTCCTTTGTACCATTATTATTATCATCAATCCACGTGAAACCATCTATGGAAATAGCTCCATCTATCAATCCAGCGTCAATATTTTCTTTATCGATTCCACTTTCTATCAATATGATACCCGTACTACCAGCTATTTGGGAATTATTTATATCACTATCTAGCGCTAAATCGGATCCTTGTAGAGGTATAGTTGAAGAATATCTATCAGTAGTGTCAAAAACCAAGTAATATGACCCAGCATCTAAATCACTAAATGTATACTGGCCATTACTATCTGATGTAGTTGATGAGATTTCAATATTTGCATTAGAATAAAGTGTTATTAATATTCCTTCCACAAATAGATCATTAGGATTTTGTATTCCATCTAAATCACTATCTACCCAAACTTCACCACTGATCTCACTTTTAATAAGTGAATATCCGCCATCAATATCAAGGTTACATTGGTTTCCTATTAAAGTAAAAGCCGAAGTGGTCCCTTCACCATTTTCTCCTGAAATATCAGAATTAAGAGACAAGTCTGAATCTACTTGAGCTGTAAAGTCTAAGGTGTCAATCGTCTCGAATGAGATATAGTAAGTACCAATTGCAAGTGTATCAAATAAGTAGTGTCCATTGACGCCGTTTGTTAGATTTGTGCTTGTAATCGTAGATTTTATAATAGATCCATCAGTGTTGTGTAAATTAACAGTAATTCCATTTAAACCTGATTCACCAGTATCCTGTAGACCGTTTGTGTTTTTATCTATCCATACATAATCCCCTACTTTTGGGAGCGCTTGATAACCAGCTGAATTGGTCAAGTTTTCTTCTCCTGGAATTAGTATTATTATGTCAGTAGATCCCATGACAATTATACTAGTTATATCTGAATCAGACAAGTCGTCTCCTTGATTAGCTATGGTATATTGATGTCCAATAGGTAATTCGAATTGTAAATAGACATCACCGGCTACTACATTTTCAAAACTGTAAAATCCTCCTTCATCTGACACAGTTTGAGCAATTAGATCACCATTGGCGTAAAACAACGATACATTTACGTTAGGTATGAATGATTCTTCTGCTTGAAACTGACCATCGTTATCAGCATCTAGCCATGTAAAACCACCAATTAATGAAGGAAGCTCGAAGAAACCAAAATCTATGTCTAGGAGTTCATCCCCAGATAAAATCACAATATTTGGTGAAGTGACAACTCCGTCAACCAATAATGCATCAGAATCTAATTCTTCATCACCTTGATTTGCAATGGTTATCGTATAAAACGGATTTTGAATCAATTCGATCGTGTAGCTTCCTGGAGATAATTCTGTAAATACATAGTACCCAGTTTCGTCAGTTTCTCTTGTTTTTATTGTTTCTCCTAATTCATTTTTAAGAGCAATCATTACACCTGCTAAACCAGGTTCATCCAGATCTTGAATACCATTGTTAAGTAAATCTTCCCAAATAAAATCGCCTATGGATCCAAATGTGAAAAACCCAGCATCAATATCTGTTAATTCTTGGTTTTCCGCAAGAAAGAACAATGAGGTAGTTCCGATACTTATTACTTCATCGACATCAGAATTAAGGAGCATATCTGCAATGTGAGTAGTGAATTCCAAATCCTCGCCCTTGATAAATTCGATATAGTAGTCACCTATTGGTAACTTCTTGAATTGATACTTCCCATCTAGGTCAGTTGTATCTGAATCAATAAGATCCCCTATTGTGTTTCTTAGATTTACTACGATCTCTGCAATTATTGGCTCATTAGAATCTCTTGTACCATTACCGTTTATGTCTGCCCATGTTAGCCCTTCTACACTAGGTAGTTTAATATAACCAGCTGCATTATCTATGGATATTTCGCCAGGCAGTAGTGTGAATTCAGCAGCTGTACCAAACCCATTTGTGCCATCTACATCTGAATCAGAGAGATTATCACCTATGTTAGCACCTGTGAATATATAGTCATCTAGTAATTCATATTGTAAATAGTATGTTCCAGCATTTTGATCTTCAAATGTATAGAATCCACCTAGATCACTTAGTGTATCCGCTATCAATGTGCCATCATTATCAAACAAAGAGACTAGAATGTTGGGTAAGAAGGATTCGTCGAATTGATACTGTCCATCGTTATTTTTATCTATCCATGTAAAACCAGAAATACTTACTGGAAGTATGAAGAACCCAAAATCAATGTCAGTATTTTGAGTGCCTGATATTATAGTTATTGGATTTGTACTTACAGTGCCATCGACTAATATCCCATCACTATCAAGTGTGGTGTCCGTTTCAGAATTTGCAATAGTAAGAGAAAGGAATTCGGCTGTATTTACTTCCAGAGTGTATACGCCAGGCGTTAAATTCGTAAATTCGTATTTGCCATTTGCATCGGTAATCGTAGAGTCTAATAGTATGCCATCATCACCTTTAAGGTATAAGGTTACATCTTGAAGACCAGGCTCATTTGTGTCTTGGATACCATCTTTATTCAGATCTTCCCATACAAAATCACCAATAGAACCCAATTTCAGAAAGCCAGCATCTATACTATCTACATGACCTCCTGTGAGATAAGAAAGGATGATTGACGTACCGTCATAATCATTGTCAGTTTCTGCATTTCCATTGTTTAAAAGAGTAGTAACAAACCCTGTAGGATGCTCAAACGAAATCAGATAATCACTAGATGGGATGTCCAAGAATTGATAAAATCCATTAACATCAGTTGTTGTAGTTGTTCCACTAGTCAGATTATTAGAAATATTGACTGTTACACCATCTATTCCAGGTTCATCAACCTGCTGGATGCCATCGCCATTTAGATCTTCCCATACATAATCGCCTATTGTAAGTAATCTAGATAGTCCTGCATCAATGTCAGTAATCTCTTCTCCAGAACTAACTGAAATGAGATTGGTAGATCCTAATCCGAATGCATTCGTAATATCACTGTTGTTTTGTTGTGTGCCAATATTTGGAATAACAAAAGTGAACCCTTCTTGTACATCTACCTCGATGAAATAATCACCTTGAAATACGGTAGGAAATAAATATTCACCATCGTTGTTAGAGCTTGTTGAAGATAAGAACGTTCCATTAGAGCTGTATAGATTGACAAGTATATTTGATTGTGAGAGGTCTCCGCTATCATTAGTGAAGTTACCATTTTGATCAAGGAATATTTTACCGGAAATCATTCCAGGATTACAATCATCATAATTGAATTTTCTGCAGCAGACACCTTGACTATCACCTGCAAAGAAAGACTCTACACATATTTCGTAAGTGCCTAGTTCTGCATATGAAGGTCCAATGTTTATCGCTGCATCATTCTCTGAATCAGAAATCAATTCCCAACCTTGCGGAAGATACCATTCGTATGTTACTTGTGGGTCATCAGATTCTTCAATATAAAATGGAACACACGCATGATCTGTACATACAACATATAAAGGCGCATAGTGCACTACAATCTGTATATTATCAATTAACACCTCAATTGGTTGAGATAATTTATTTCTTACCTGTATTGCATATCCAAAGTTTGGATTGTTAATCATGAATTGATTAAGATCCATGCCCCAATCATCATTTTCGCTACCATATCTCCATATAAAATCTGTACTGTCTGAAGTTGATGGCCAGTCTGAGTCAATTGGTAAAGCAGAGGTTGCTTTGTTCTCTCCTGCTCTTTGGCCTTGATAATTTAGTAGTTGTAGCGTCAGCCCATCTGTGTGTCCTTCTCCTCTTGTATGTCCTTCAACAAATATTTCTATTCCTGCTATTTTAGCTCCATCTGGAATGTTGAAACTCATTTTGTCTCCGAATGCCATTGTAGATCTCCGATATCCGTCGAGCGGGACTCTAGCGTAATTATCATCTGAAAGACGAAGATTATCCAAGTCTTGCCAAGATGTAAAAAATGGAAATAGATTTTGACGTGTGTCATTAGCAGCATTGGACACCTGTTCGCCTCGAGGCTCGAAATCAACCCGTATAGGGCAATGTGGAGCGGTCTGTGCAAAAGCATGATTACAAGTAATCATCATCCAAAGGAGTATGCCAACGCATAAACCCTTCGGGGTGTAGTTTTCTTCTTTGAAGCCCATTATGTGTGTAGTTTGTGGCTATGAAACCCATACATAACAGTTATTTATAATGTGTTAACTGTTATGTACGACACAAATATAAATAAATACTTTTTATATATATAAATAATTGTAATATTATTATAATAAAAAGTTTACTCCCTACTTAGAATTAGTAATTTTTTTAGAACTATGAAATCATTTTTTCATTTTACTATCTATTGTAATCAGATTTAGGAATATATTATTAAATTACAATTAATAGTATTATCACGACATGACTGTAAATAGAAATTACAATATACTTTTGACAGCTACACTTATATTTTTTATAAGTCAATCAGTAATAAGCCAGGAGCAATGGATTGAATTTAATCGCTCCCCTGAAAAAGTGAGTGCGAAGATAATTTATGACTCTCAATCAGGAGGGGTTTTTCGATATGTTTTGAAAACAAATAATGATACATTATTGCTTCTTCCAAAGGATGTAAATAAATTTTTGTTTAGCAAAAGGAAAAAGGGGGATGTAATATTACAATCATTTTCAAGCAATAGGAAAGAGGCGGAATTTTATCAAGAAAAGATCAATAACAGTTTAAGAATATTTG
>CAJXUU010000068.1 GCA_913061325.1 uncultured Saprospirales bacterium
ACACTATCCTCTTCGTCGGCAGCGTCAGATGTGTATAAGAGACAGCCTTATAATAGATGGAGTCACGATATTTGATAAAACTATAAGCATTGATATTTTCATCAATGAAATCATTGTAATTAACTTCAGAATTCTCACAAGATGATAAAAACAAACTTGAGCTTATAAGGAAGGAAAATGTAATAAACCTTATTACTCTTAAATTCAAAGCCGCTCTTTCGATCATATAACCTCGTCCTAACTTCTTCTCTTTTTCCCTTTCCTTGGACCACGGGTATCCTCTTTCCTATTCTTAATAATCTCCTTTTTGTTAGCTCGTTTACGATCCCCGACTAACTTTTCAATCATATCCTCACGGCCCATATTTGTGAGCTTTTCTCGGATAAGTTTATGATTCTCTCTTTTGTACCAGAAGAAATAGAGGTGTTGGTTTTTCTTTTGTTTTGCTGACTTGGCTGTATATACAGGACGCAAGGTGTATGGGTGCACACCTGTATAATATATAATAGTTGCCACTGTCATTGGAGTGGGCGTAAAGTCTTGGACCTGTTCTAACCGAAATCCCATGTCCTTTGTTTCAGCAGCTAGGTTGGCCATATCCTTTTCTTCACAGCCTGGATGGCTCGATATAAAATATGGAATCAAAGGTTGATTTAAACCATGCTTTTCGTTGGCTTTTTCATAACTCTTCTTGAATTCATGAAAATGCTTAAAGCTTGGCTTACGCATTATCTTCAAAGTATCATCAGATGTATGTTCTGGTGCAACTTTAAGTCTTCCAGAAACATGACGGCTAACAAGCTGATCCATGTATTCGTCCATTACCTCTTCGTCCCCATTCTTGTTGTAACTCTTTGTGAGTAAGTCGTATCTAATACCGCTACTAACAAATGCTTTTTTTACTTCTGGATGAGAATCCACTTTCCGATAAAGATCTGTCATTGCCTTATGACTCGTATCTAGGTTACTACAAATAACTGGATGAATACAAGAAGGTGCCACACATCTATCACAGATGGCTTCTACTTTCCCTTTCATCTTATACATATTGGCAGAAGGCCCCCCTATATCAGATATGTATCCTTTAAAGTCGGGCATCTTTACTACTTGATCTACTTCTTTTAAGATAGATGTTTCAGATCTACTACTTACGAACTTCCCTTGATGTGCTGATATCGTGCAGAAACTACAACCTCCGAAACACCCTCTATGCATATTGATAGAAAACTTGATCATCTCAAATGCAGGCAACTTACCACGCTTATGGTATTTAGGATGCGGAAGTCTGGTATATGGTAGATCAAACGATGTATCAATCTGCTTCTCAGTCATTGGTGGATAAGGAGGATTGATCACTAAAGTGTGATCACCTACATCTTGGGTTAATCTATTGGCCTTTGTTTTATTTGACTCTTGTTCTACATGTTTGAAATTGGCTGCAAATGCTATTTTGTCTCTCATGCATTTCTCATGAGAATTGAGCTGTAGCGTTTTCCATAGTTCTGCATCTGGCAAGTCACTTCCTCGTGGAACCAAAAAAGCAGTCTGAGGGATGTGGGTCATAGAAGATAAAGGCACACCAATATCAGCCAACTGCATGATCGCTCTAAGTGGCATTTCGCCCATGCCATAGATTAACATATCTGCACCACTTTTTGACAAAATATTAGGCCAGAGTTTATCTTCCCAGTAATCATAGTGTGTCACTCTTCTCAAGCTGGCTTCAATACCACCTAACAAAACAGGGACATCTGGATAGAGTTCTTTTAATATCTTAGTATATGCTACACATGCGTAATCAGGTCTAAATCCAGCTTTACCTCCTGGGGTATAAGCATCCGTTGACCTCTTTCTTCTTCCAGCAGTATAGTGATTGACCATTGTATCCATACAACCAGAAGTAACACCGAAGAATAATCTTGGCTTACCCATCTTTTTGAAATCCCTAAGATCATCTTGCCAGTTTGGCTGAGGAACGATAGCGATTCTAAATCCTTCACTTTCGATTATCCGTGCAATAACGGCAGTTCCGAAAGCTGGGTGATCAACATATGCATCACCAGAGATCAAGATTACATCGAGCTCCTCCCAACCATGCATTTCCACCTCCTTTTTAGTGATGGGCAGCCAATCTGTTATAGGTGTACGAAAATCAGTCATAAAAGAGTTTAATGAATTCTAAACAAGGGAAATCGCCTTTGTCCTTAGTAGAATGCAAAGATAGGTCAATTGTTCTGAAGTTATTGAGCGGTTTATAGGTTAATATGTAGTAGATGAATTCTTATGCTAGAAATTAACTCAATCCGTTAGATCTTTCGGCAAGAGTTGGGCCACCTTTGCCTCAGTCCAGTTCTTTGATTTTACTTTTAATTACGTGGAGAAAGTGTCTGCACTAAACTTGAATTGAAGACCATTGATCTTGTATCAGTCTGAATGCAAGTCAAAAAAAGACTGCGCCATCATTACGATGACACAGTCAAGTGCAATTGGGTTTAACCTCTCAATTGAATATCGCTACCAATCAAGATCTCTCACCATATAGTATTAAGCACATTTATAAATAGTTTTATTTAGTTTCCTACAGGTGCGTGAGCCGGGGAATTAGTGTTCTTAGTTTATTTTGTGATGCATATTGTATTTGCGCTTTAATTATGATTCAA
The DNA here is from genome assembly GCA_913061325.1 of uncultured Saprospirales bacterium. Taxonomy (GTDB): domain Bacteria; phylum Bacteroidota; class Bacteroidia; order Chitinophagales; family Saprospiraceae; genus CAJXUU01. Next base: position 2,661 of record CAJXUU010000068.1, read on the forward strand.
ATGTACAAGCGGTAAAAGTTTAAAACGAATTAAAAATATTGCATTTTTAAATTCATTTTTCCCATAACACTATTGTATCTAATTGATTTACTTATATTTATCATATTTTATGTTAAATCAATTTCTCCCAAATGAAAGAAAACAAATTAGGTGTTTTATTAGGATCATTTAAAGATGAGGACTGGAAATGCTATCAAAAGTTTGCAAAATCAAGATATAGTGACAACTCAGACTATAAATTGATCATCGATCAAATCAAAAAACATAAGGATAGATATGATACGAAAAATCTTGATTCTGAGTACTTAAGGAAACAAATTAGGCCCAGTGCTAAGCCAATTGTATTTTCAAATGTCATTTCCAAACTGTGTAAGCACATCGAAGCCTATTTTATTTGGGCCGAAATTATGGACGACCCTATGATGGAGGATACCCTATTACTTAAAGCATTTGGTAAACGAGGATTGACAGTTCAATTTCATAAACAAAAGAAAAAATCTGAACAAAAGAGAGATCAAATGCCGCTTGATTTATGGGCGCACTACCATGAGTTTTTGGGGGCGTACTTGGAGTACTTTTGTAATATGACTTCAACAACTCAAAATGGTGGCCGAGTATTAAAATCTTCAATTGACAATCTTAATAATTTCAAAAAAACAATTGATAAATATCTATTTGTTGAAGTCGTAAATAGGAAGGTGCTGACAAAAGAAAACTGGGGGAACTCAATACAGCAACTAGAAAATTCACATAGTCAGAATGAATTATTAGATAGTATTTTAACAAACCTTATTTCATTGAAAGAAATGAATATCGAATCGTCTTTTTTTTTCTTAAAAGGTTTGTTAAAAAATATATCCTTATCAATAGAAATCCGAAATACTATTCTTGTCCATCTGTTGTCATTTATTTCAAAACAAAATACAATACATGGTGAAAATAAGTTTACAGCTCACATGATAGAACTGCAAGAATTTGGAATAAAAGCAAATATCCTTTTCCCAAATGGTAAGATTCCATTTAGTCGTTATCTCAATATAATCCACAGAGCTTGTTACACAAAGCAATATGACTGGGCCATAAATTTTACGAAGAAATTTTCAATCCAAGTATTTAATGATAAAAAATATCAAACTCAAAATATTGGAATAGCCTATATTGAATTTAGTCGAGGAAACTTTGAAAAAGTCATAGACTTATTGAGTTCAAAAAAATATCATTATATAGGATTAGAATATAGAGCAAAATGGCTTCTATTGAGTTCAAATTTCGAACTTAATAAAGATGATTTACCAAATCTTGAATACAACATTCGAAATTTCAAATCATACATAAATAGAAACAAAAAGCTCTTGCCCTCATCGACATTTGAAGGACTAAAAAACAGTTCAACTTATCTATTAAAAATTGCTAATTATATCGGAGATCAAAATGAATTGATTAATTTTAAAAAGAATAAAAAGATATTGTACCATACATGGCTTAACAGTAAAGCCGAAGAGAAAATAAAAAGGTAAGCTTACAATTTTAGCAAGCCTACCTTCATATATTTATTAGATACCTTCATTATCTTCGATAATTAATTGAAGGATAAGTATGATTAATAATTCCATAGTTTTATTGTTTTTTTTTGTTAATAAATTTGTTATAAACTGAGCATAGTATGGGCTAGGCTCCTCCCTACGGAGTGCCTAATTACTGGCAGTAATAAAGTAGATCTGACACTAGAGCCCTGACTAATTACTCTTAGATTCCTTCATTATCTTCGATGATCAATTGAAGGATAAGCATGATTAAGATTTCCATATTTGATGGGTTTTAATTGTTAAAAAAATGGTTGAAAATTGGGCATAGTAAGGGCAAGACCCATCTGTGCAGAGTGGCAAAAAACTGGTAGGAATAAGCTAGATTGACCTTCATGAAATGACATAGAAGTCACCTTCTCATCAATAGGGTTGATAAGTCAAAAAGAGCTTTTGAGGACATATATCCTCAGTCGAAAATCAAGAATCTTTTGAAAATGATTAATAGCAAGAACTGCTATCTAAGAATGAAAAAATTGTGCTTTTGGTCAGATGAAAATCATCAAACAGTGTATCACTTTTTCATCTCATATAATCGGTGAGATCCTTATCGTGTAGTAATTAAGAAACAGAAGAATTTGACATAAAATAAATTTTCAATTGGGTTAATAATTTGACAAAATTGAAGGCTTCAGTAGGTACTAAATCCCCTTCCTTTTCATCATATTATAAAGATAAGAACACACTACGCAGTCTATTTGCGTAATAAAAATTATTCTTACTTTTTTCAAAGAAAATTGAACTTTATTTTCACTATACACTATCCTTTTAAGAGAGACACAATCTCTTAAACCTTAAGGTAATTCTAAAGCCATTTTACTAATTCTTAGTAGACAGTATTATCTGGAAAATATAAATGGAAAATTGAAAAACGACCAATTATCAAGGAATGATAAGTCGTAAAATAGAAAGGATATAATCGGAGTTGGGATAACAATGATAGATACAACCGCACCACCAATCGATGGTACGGTTATACTTACTTTGCTTTCGCAGTTCCGAAGATGTTTTTCAACTGACCTACCAAATCACCACCTCCTGAGAGACTGATTGTTTGGATATTCTCAGCGATCTTTTCTACGTACTCCATTTCTTTGAGTTTGTAGAGCATATCGTTATCTTCCATCAATTTTGCAGTGTTCAACAAGCTACGAGTAGAGGCTGTCTCTTCTCTTCGCATGATCACATTTGCCTGCGCTCTTTTTTCAGCGACTAATACTTGATTCATGATCTCACGGACATCTCCCGGTAAGATCACATCTCTGATACCGCAACTCAATACTTCTACCCCCATGTCATGAGCTTTCGCCTTTGCATAAGTCGTTACATATTGAGAAGCAGAATCTTTATTAGCCAACAATTCATCCAATGTGTATTTACCTACATATTCTCGCAAACCTAATTGCATTAAGATATAGAACTGCTTCGAATGATCCTTTGTATCCACCATCGCTTTCACAATATCAGACACTTGATAACTCGAGTAGAAATTCACACGAACAGCAGCTTTGTCTTTGGTCAATAATTCTTGACCACTGATCTCCATTTGTTGCTTTCGCAAGTCTGCTTTGATCATTGTTACTGTTTTATCTCCTTTCCAATAATTGTAGATACCTGAATCAAGGGTTTTCTCATACTTCCCATCTATATAGAGCATACCTTTTTCGTATGATTCTACTACATTAGTTTGTACAAAACCTCTCAACTCAATTCGTTGTAAGACTTTACGAGATATAAACTCACTGATTTCTACATCAGAGAGATTTATCGTCTTATAGGTATACGAGATCACACTTTTCCAGTATGCATATCTACCAGGAGTCAATACTCTTTGGAAGTTTCCATTTTTCATTTGGATAGCTATTTCGTTATCCTTCACTTCGATGACATCCAATTTAGCAGCCAAGTCTTCATGCATGAGCAATAAATCAAGGTCCATAGAAGGTAAGAAAGGTGTCGCCATATTACAGAGTTCTACTTTTCTTTTCCAGATCCAGTATTCTCCCTTTGGAAGGACACGTTCCAATGCACCGTCCTTATAGACAAGTGCCATTTCATAAGTGTTTACTTTTAAGTTTGTGAACATAATTATGGGTTTTGTTCTCAGCAAAAGCTTTTATATTTTAGAGCTCCTGCTGAAAGGATTAAATAATTTTAATTTTTTAAAATGAATCATACAACTGCATTTTTTATCAAGTATCTACGGATCATATTTTAAGATAGATATAATTAGATCTGAGAAGTTCCCGTCTTTGACCATAGCGTTGAGAAACTCCCAATACACAAATAATCAGTTCAGAAAACCATGAAACCTAACGCCTTCTACCGGTATCCAATATGAGCAAGTGTCAATCTGATTTTTCTTATCTTTTGTAAATTTCCCTAAGAAAATTTCATCCAGATTAGAAGCGAATATGCCTTTGCATGATTCAAAAGTGAAGTCATTTTTATGAGTGACTAACTCTTGTGATAATGTGGAGTATCAGTCCATCATCAGCGCTTTAACCAACTAAGCTATCCCGACAAAATCGTCGGGAGCAGGACTCGAACCTACGTTTCCAGTCTAACGCTCTAACCAATTGAGCTACCCACCATTCAGTGAGGCGAGACTCGAACTCGCAACCTTTAGATCCCTAGGAGTAACCAATCAAAATTGCGTATCTGCACATGAAGGACCAAAGGGCTATCATACAAAGGAGCTATACAGAAACTCTCATCAGGGATATCATCAATTTGTATTGGTACTTCTTTTGCCTATTTAAAGACTATATTTTAACAGCAAAATCATTATTTCACCGTTTGTTTCTATTTACAATTCAAAGATGAAACTAAACTATGCAGTCTTTTTGCGTAGTTTAGAATTTTTCTTCTTTTTACTGTTTTTATTTACTTTCCTTTTCAGGCGATCTTCTTCATTTGTGAAAAAAGTATAGAAGTCTGCTCATCCACTTAGTAATCTTCCTTTTTGTGTTTCTTTCATGGCTAAGTCAACTTTACCTGCACATTCATACATTGAAGCTTTTCGTTGAATGATTACCACTTTTGGCATTCCTACAGTTTTCTCAGCTTTGTGTATCAACATTTTTGCTCGATCAAGTTGTCCTATCCAAATAAGAAGCTTAGAGTAATATTTATATGTATCCACATAGTTCTTATCAGCTATTAGGGCCATTTCAAAACAGTGTTGTGCTTCTCTGAAGTTTTTCATTTTCTCCATATGTGTCCGACCTAACAGACATAAAGTAGGAGCATGTTCTTCATTATGAGATAGTGCATAATCCAAGGATTCCACCAGCTCATCAACATCATAATCAAATGCATCAAGCGCCTTCAGAAAGTATTTATCTGCTTGTGTTATGTTCATAATTTTGGATTTAATTTTGGCTATAGGTATTAGATGACCAAGCGGGGATCGAACCCACATCATTTCAGTCAAAGTGAAATATCTTAACCAATTAGACCACCGGTCATAATAGCTACAGCACAGATTCAATTTATTTTGAATCAGTAATAATTAAAAAATAAGTGTGAGAAATTTGAGCAAGATTCAATATCGTGGATTGATCGCTCGCGAGATACGACTATCCAAAACTATGAACTTGCAGAATCTCATTGATTTGATTTTTCTGCATAAGCATGTTTTTAATATAATTAATAATTGAGCCTAGAAATATACCTAGAGCAAACAAGAATGGAAATATAGAATGGAAATTTTCATCGTTGCTGCTCGACTGGCTAGCAACGACTTTCTTTAAAGTGAAGCTATCAGCTATGACATAGAATTCTCTGCTCCCCTGATGGAGAAAAAATACATAAACTATCCTGATTCAGGAGTTTATGCATGTTAGAATTATTATATGTATATGTTATTTTCATAAGCTGCTGCAAAGGTATAACTAGTTTTTATAAAACCTAATTTTCTGTGACATTTCTGTGACATTTTTGTGACATTTTTAGGAATCACTAAATTCATTTACTTCTATTTCATGTTAACTTTGAGTATTTTGTAGACATTTTATCATTTATTAGACATATCAATTTATTAGAAGTTTATTTTTAAGCAAGGATTGAAATGGACAAAAATAGCAATCATGAATAGAGTAATTTTCCTTTTCACTATGTACTTAATTGTATTATTAAGTTGTAATAAAAAATCAACTATTCAAAATAACAGTCCTAACGATATAGAGAACTTATCTAAATTAGAAATGGATGATAAAATGATTGAGGATGATCTCAAGCCAGCTTCTATCTTTAGGACAGTTACATACACTAAAAAAGATACAAATAAAAAAGGATCATTTTTCTCAAACTTTTCCAAACCACCTAAGAAAATTATTGACACAGTACTCATCGATGATAATCTCTTACATATCCAACAATTAACTATAACTTCATCTGGAGATACTTGTAATGTCTTTGGTTACCTTCAACTTAACTACGACAATGTACTTTCTGTAAATCCGAGGCATGGAAAATACATTAGGAAAATAAATACAATGCAAGAGGAGGGGACATTTCATAGAGGTGCAAAAATTGGATGGTGGTATGAATCAACCCAAAATAAATCTGATTCAATTTTTTATAATTTTAAAATAAAGCCTACCAAATATTTTAAAACCTATTACCCTGATGGAAGTCTTTATCTAAAAGGCAAGTTTCTCAATGGCAAAAAACATGGACAGTGGAAAAGTTTCCATCAAAATGGCAATGTGCAAAAAATTGTTCCCTATATAAGTGGAACATGTGACACAATAGTTGAAACTTTCAACTCAGATGGGAGTTTTAAAAGCAGAAAAAGCTACAAATCCAATATGCTAAATGGGCTGTTCGAAAAATATGACTCGCAAGGCAGATTAACATACAAAGCTAACAATGTCAATGATACAATATCTGGGACAACTTACACATATATGTATCATAATAATTCATGTACCATTAATACCATTCTTGATGGTAATAAAGAAGGAATAGAATTAAGAGTAAAATTTGACACAAATGATGTAACAAAATTTCAAGACACTCTTCATATTAAGCCATATGTATCTGGTTTATTACATGGCAAATCTTACTTTTTTAAAAACAATCTTAGATCAGAATCCAATGAGTATCATATGGGATTACAAATTGGTATGACAACAAGCGAGCATTATGGAGTAGTTAAAGAAACTTATTATAGTATAGATAGAGATAAAGAAGGGAAGCTTATCTCTATTGTTGATAAAAGAATCACCTATTACAAAAACTCTCCTAAGATACGACTATCACACATCAGAGTACCTGATATAGGAATAGAAGTTACCTTTTATAACCGTAACGGAGAAATAACTTCTCAATACATCACCCATTACTAACGACCTCTACTCCTACAATTAATTTCATCTCTAAAAATCGCCATAATATACTTGTAAACAAGCATATCCAATCTCAGTTCTCCACATATCCACCACCTGATCTCTGTCGTCCAGAACGAATCTGACAAAATACTTTCCTTTGATCTCGTTATCTACTATTTCCTTTTTGATAATTGCATCTTTTCGCTTATCTCCATGTCGTCTCATTAGCAATTTCTCATACTGAACATCATGCTTCTCCAACCGTCTTACTGTTTCCGCTTTATAATTATCAGTTCTCCCTGACAAAAGGATAATCTTAGTTCCTTGTTCCGCATATGACTTTACTAGATGAGCCACCGGCTCATTGAGTATATCTTGTTCGCACTTCGATGCATCGAATGGATTTCTTCCATTCATCAGAGCTAAGGTTCCATCTAAGTCACAGATGATCGCTGGAGTTAGAGATTTGTCTTGATATACATATACTGGTCCTCGCGACTTATGTTTTCTATTTTTATTTGGTGTATTTAATTTATTCATTTCTATTTCTTGTTTGATTATAACACAAATCTACTTTTCGTCTACGCAGTCTATTTGCGTTGTTGATTTTTATTTTTAACTTTATCAAAATTAATTCAAATGCCAGCAAATAGGAATGCCCTAATAAGATACAAAACACTAGATAAATGTCTACAAAATCGATTTCGAAAATGGACATTGGAGGATCTGATCGATGCTGTATCTGATGCCCTGTATGGATACGAAGGCATAGATAAAGGCATCTCAAAACGGACAGTACAAGGCGACATCCAAATGATGAGATCAGACAAACTAGGATACAACGCCCCTATCACCGTAATCGATAAACGTTATTATACCTATGAAGACAAAGACTATAGTATCACCAACATCCCGCTCACAGACCAAGACCTGAGTCATCTGACAGAAGCAGTCGAATTCCTTAAACAGTTTCAAGGGTTTAGTCATTTCAAGCAATTGGGTGGTATGGTGCAGAAACTCGAGGATCATATCTATTCTACAAAAGAAAAACAGAAACCCGTAATCAGCTTTGACGGCAACCCTAACTTACGAGGACTGGAATACTTAGATCAAATCTATCAAGCAATCATCAAGAAAACTGTACTTAAGATCAGTTATCAATCATTCAAAGCTGAGCAACCGACAGATGTAGAATTCCATCCTTACCTTCTCAAAGAATTCAACAACAGATGGTTTATCCTCGGTCGGAAAGGTGGTCAACGTGACGTGATCAATTATGCGCTTGATAGAATTCAAGCAATAGAATTAATGCCAAACAAGCACTACCATGAGAATGACAGCTTTGACCCTGACACATTCTACAGAGATGTCGTGGGTGTAACTGTGATGCAAGGCGTGAGGCCAGAGAAAATCGTATTTCGAGTCAATAAAAAGAATGCACAATATGTAATCACGAAACCCATTCATCATAGTCAAAAACTGATATCCCAAGATGAAGATGGTGCTAGTTTCGAACTATTCATCAAGGTCAATTTTGAGCTAGAGCGAATATTTTTAGGATATGGGAATACTTTAGAGATTCTGTCTCCTCCTAAATTGCGCCGAAGAATAAAAACTGTTTTTGAAGAAGCAACGGGGATTTACGAATAGCTTGTAACCCTATATTAATGTCAGCATTTTCGACGAAATTGATAGTTTTGTCATGTTTTACAATATTTAATGTCGCTTTATTCGTCTTTTAATCTATCTTTGTGTCCCGAGGGCATGATTCTAGGATTGCTATCGGTTTTGTATCCACAGAATGATAGTAGACATGTTTGAACGCGCCGTATTGCACATGGATTTGGATTCTTTCTTTGCTTCTGTAGAAGTTCTTAAGAATAGCGAACTCAAAGGAAAACCACTCATCATAGGTGGCACGAGTAATCGTGGAGTGGTCTCCTCTTGCAGTTATGAGGCTCGACGATTCGGTGTCCATTCTGCTATGCCGATGAAGATGGCACTACAGCTCTGTCCTAATGCTATCGTACTTCGTGGTGACATGGACAGTTACTCCTATTACTCCAACATGGTGACCGATGTGATTGCCGAAGAAGCACCCGTATATGAAAAAGCATCTGTGGATGAATTCTACCTCGACCTCACGGGTATGGATCGATTTTTTGGATGCTTCAAGTGGTCCAGAGAACTCCGTCAACGTATCATCCACGAAACAGGGTTACCCATCTCATTTGGTCTATCCGTAAATAAACTCATCTCAAAAATCGGTACAGGAGAAGGCAAACCGAATGGCACTAAAGAGATAAAACGTGGTGTTGAAAAACAATTCATCGCCCCACTACCTGTCAAAAAAATCCCCGGTGTAGGTAAAAAGACGTACAAAAAACTCAGCTTCATGGGTGTACGGTCAATCAAAGTGCTGAGCGAGATACCTACCCGACTACTCGAACGAGAATTTGGCAAACATGGTCGCCAACTATCGGAAAAAGCCAATGCTATAGACAACACTCCCATCATACCCTACAGCGAATCTAAGTCGATCTCCAAAGAACGGACATTCATGGAAGATACTCTTGATCTCCGTATGATCCGAAATATGCTCATAGATATGTGCGACAAACTCAGCTTTGAACTTCGAGCATCCAACAGACTCACATCGGTGATCACCGTCAAGATCAGATATGCGGATTTCAATACATTCACCAAGCAGTCCAGAATTTCATATACTGCCCAAGACAATGCCCTAGGCAAATACGCTCTCCAGTTATTCGACAAAGTATATGAACGTCGTCAACTTATACGACTCATCGGAGTAAAGTTTAGTGGTTTGGTCCATGGCAGCTACCAAATCAGCCTCTTCGATGATAGCGTGGAACGGATTCGTTTATTGCAAGAGATGGATGGTATTAGGAAGCGATTTGGGCCGGATGTCATTGGACGGGCGAGTGCGTTGAAATAATTATTGAATTGTTAAATTGTTGAGTTATTGAGTTATTGAGTTATTGAGTTGTTGAGTTGTTGAATGCGAATAGTCCATAAAATCGCCTTCCAAAGAATCAGTAAACATCCGTTAAATCCGTGTTCCATAAAAAATGATTGAACGCTAAAGTGAACGATTCCGACCAAATCCACATTAATACCATGTCTACAAAATCAGACACAGAAACCAATGGAAATCGACTTTGATAAATTACATACCGAACTCACTTTCACTACTTCTCGATCAGGAGGTAGCGGTGGTCAACATGTGAATAAAGTGGAAACCAAGGTGACACTTCGATTTGATGTACAAGCTTCTCAAGTATTATCAGATTCGCAGAAAGCAAAAATCCTAGTTCGACTCAAGAATAATATCAATCGTAAAAAAGAACTTATCCTCCATCAAGAAACGGATCGATCACAACTTACCAATAAGCAGAAGGTGGTCAAGAAATTTGACCAGTTGATCAAGAAGGCATTGAAGGAAGAAAAGAAAAGAAAGCCAACTCGTCCATCAACCGCATCGAAGAAAAGACGACTCCAAAGCAAGAAAAAACGATCTGACATCAAAGCGGGCAGGAAAAAAATTACTGATTACTGATCACGCAATCTATACCATTCCATTGAATTCAGCAAAGTAAAATCATACCATATCTGTTTGGATATGTTACTTTATATTCCAGACAGAAATGGTATTACACCTTATCTTCTTGCAGCCTTTGCACATACCTTTTAATTTCTTGGATCACTTTTGGAGCTAATATAAAAGTAGATACCATGGTAGGAATTGCCATTAAAGCAAAAACTCCATCAATCAAATTTAGCATCACGCTAAAAGGTGTCGTAGCAGCCAAGATTATACTTAATATATAGAAGTAATTATAGTAGTGTTTCTTATCCGCACCTATAAGAAATGATAGGCATTTTGTCCCATAGTAGGAATAAGAAAATAAAGATGACAAACTAAAAATGAACACACATATCATAAGTAAATAAGGTCCAATTCCAGGCATCGCTTCCCCAAATGCAGAAGCTGTCAAACTAACTCCATTAGTGGTAGTGGTTTCCCATACTCCAGTAACTAATATGGCTAAAGCTGTCAAAGTACAAACCACTAAGGTATCTATAGCTGGACCTAGCATAGCGACTAAGCCTTCTCGAACAGGTTCATCCGTTTTGGCAGCTCCATGTGCTAGAGGGGCTGTACCTATCCCAGCTTCATTAGAAAATGCTCCTCTTCGAATCCCATGCAATATCAATGCTCCTAACACACCTCCAAACATTGGGTCTCCTTTATAGTTTTCTGCTGCAAAAGCATCGGTTACCATCATCATTATATATTTAGGTACCTCTTCATAATGAGAACCTAGAATGATCATTACAAAAACAAAATAAAGAAAAACCATACTCGGCACCATCTTAGCCGCTGTACTGCTTATTCTTTTCAATCCGCCAAACATTACTAGGGATGTTAAAACTATTAATACAATAGCAATAATCATATTAGACGCAAAGCTAACTTCTACCCCATTGGGTATCAAAACGATGTCATTAATCGCTTGTGTTAATTGATTAACATTTACCACAGGAAGTGCTCCCACCATTCCAAAAACACTAAACATAACTGCTAATGGTTTCCAAGATTTCCCTAACCCCTCCATTATAAAATACATAGGACCACCTTGTAATTCTCCCGCGCTATCATTACCTCTATACATTATTGCCAGTGTCGATGTAAAAAACTTAGTAGACATTCCTACTACAGCGCTTACCCACATCCAAAACATCGCTCCAGGGCCGCCAATAGATATAGCTACAGCAACTCCCGCAATATTCCCCATACCAATAGTAGATGATAGAGCTGTTGTCAATGCTTGAAAATGGGTTATTTGACCAGCGTCATTGGGATCATCATATTTCCCTCGCAATACTTGAATAGCATGTCCTAGATATCGGAAAGGCAAAAATCTAGAAAGTACTAAAAGGTACAATCCCCCACCAATAAGCAAAAAAACCAATGGAGGCCCCCAAACAAAAGAAGAAAAGTCTGCAATTAATTTTTCTATTGACTCCATTCAATTATATATTTTTGTCAATATAGTGAGTTCTTGGATCAAGCAAGAATGACGAAAATTACTTATTACTTATTACTGATTATTATCATTCCTTACACGTTACCTGAACAATATCAGAAAGATTATCGACAAGGACATGGCCGTTGTAAGGGAATAGAACAGGTACTTTATAATATGCTTGTATTGTAATAAAATCAAAATCTTCCTTAGGAGTGAAGTCTAACTCTATGGTCTCCCATTCTGAATTAATGACTGGATTTGATGTAGCTAGCAATTCTTTTATATTACAATGTGAATCACCTCCCCAAACACGTATGACAGTTGGAGTAGTATAATTGTAAATTTGGGCTATATCTCCTTTTTGCATCATTCGTAATCGTGAACCACTGACATATGACTCTGCCCGCGCTACCGCCATAGATAACCTATAGCAATTCCCTGACACCATTGGCGTCATTGTTCCATCTTTACTAGCCAGTTTTTGAGAAACAGATTCCCATGTGTCATTGTCTCTAACAACTAAGCCCAAATAAGTTTCACCTTCATATGGTTCTTTACCTACTCCCCAGGAGTCCCCTGGGTGTATATCGGGTGCTGATTCCCTAGGGGAATGAATGGCTCCACAATCGAACCATCCTTTAATCTTATCCTTGCCCACTATGCTGCCAGCATTAGTCACCCCACCCCTTCTTGGCGTATCTTCAAAAGAAGGATTCTTTAATGAAATATTACTCATCTGAGAAAATGACAAAAAGAAAAAGCAGATAAAAAGCACGGAAAGTGAAAATCTCATAGTCAATGTTTAGTTTGTAATTAATTAAATGTGTTCTGCAAATCTAAACGAAATCTCCATTCAATTCATCTTCTTTCAGCCAGTCCCTTAACAAAACCTTATTCAAAAGAAGATTTATTCATTAAAAATCCCCCAACAAGTAATTAACTTATTGGAGGAATAATTTCAATCATTCGGTCTATATCACCAAGAACTATCGCTCAACCACTATTTTCTTAGTCGTCGAATGTGTTCCATTATTTAGTCGTACTAAGTAGACTCCATCATATAAAGTCTGTATATCAAAATATGCAATCGTGCTTCCTTTTGATATAGATTTAGATTCTACGATTTGACCACTTACGTTTATAAGATCTACTGTTATGTCATGTTCTACCAATGTATTGATCTGTACAGCAATCAAATCCGATGTGGGATTTGGAAAGATAGTTACGTCTGTACTATTCAAATCTAATTCATTCGTTGCTACAGTTCCTTCATACACAGTTGTTGCCTCATCTACTGAATTCACATCTCTTCTTTCAAAATTTCCATAAAAAGTGGGCCCAACTACATACGGATAGGTGGAATTCCAATTTCCATCCACTGTTGCGAAGTATGCATATGTCCCATTTGGATATTCTGGTGTCACACATTGTCTTCCATTATGAACATCAAGGTAATCATCCGTATCATGAGCTACCCATTCGTAATCTTCTCTAAAGTACCCTAGGAAATAGGTAGAGCTGATCACAGGACCATCTGCTACATCTGATCCATCGGCATGTGTTTCTCTTACTGTTATATTTCTTAGTTGGTATCCTGAATTCACTTTTACGACTCCTCCCGTTCCATCCGCATTGGCATATCCATATGCGCCATAAATAGGATAGCCATCATAAGCATAACCAATAAGTGGAGAGTGTGCTTCTGGATTGATGGCATAAAGACCATCTGCATCATACAAATTACAAATATCAGAAACCACTTCTATGTCAAGTTTGAATGCAGAAGGATTTTGGTGATGGTGATAATTTCCCATTGCTGGGTGTGCCTTCGAGCAATCGAACCCAGGTCTCTCAGCTGGGATTGCATCTCTGGTCCAATCGGTTTGAGCCATTGGTCCACCTGGACACGGGGCATTTCCTGGACCTCCGCAAAGTGCATTGGTATTAGGGTTCCAACCAACTCCGTCTCTGTAGTCAAAAAGTGAAACTCCATTTACGAAAATCCCAATATTCCCTCCTACTGTATTATCCAAATTACCATTGTTCGGTACAGGATTTAGTGGCATCTTATATATTGCATCCTGATCAGAAGCCTGAGAAGGATTACCATCAGAAAATGGTCCCGTAGGGTACGAAGGGATTCCTTTGGTATGTACAAAAACATAGTCATCAGAATATTCTATTTTTTGGCAATTGACAAGGATGTTATTTTCTATCGCAGTAGAATTACCTGACACATAATATGTACCGGTCTCCGTTGTGTTTTGTAGCCAAGATGAGATCGCTGGCGATAATTGTGCTTGTACAGTAAAACTGAAGATTGCACAAATCAAAAGGCTGGAAATTGTTTTCATGTTTTTAATTTAATAATTACGTTTCTACTTTGACAAGAAGATGAACCTATTCCTTCGCTAGGAAATGCTATTTTTTTTATTTCTCATGATAAATAAGACAAATTAGTGCTTAAATCATTACGCCTAACTTCCCGTAACCTTATCATTATTAACCTATTAATGGCAAAACTAATTACATCCATCTTGCTGAATATAGTTAAGAATACCTAGGCTTTCAACTTTAGTAGTATTCACAATTTTAAGTTCAGGGGTAATCAAAGTGATTTGACAATTCGCTGGGAAAGTAACATTGTCTAAATTTATAACAGAGCCAGCCCTAATCGTTAAGACACTTGGAAGTACTTTATTTTGTATACTTAATATGTCAGGGCAAAGGTATTCGTCAGCTCCAATATTTGGAAAATTGACATCTCGAAGATCTCCATCTATGTCATACATAACTTCAGGCACAATAACACCTTTATTTTGTGCACCCAAATATGAAAGATGCAAATCTGTATCCGACACATAACCTGGCTCTACAGAAATCGAATTGGCATCCACACCAGAAGCTGTCTGCCAATCTGTAAGTGTAGATCGATTGCCAGCCCAATATCCTAGAATAGGTCCTGAACTAAATAGATCATTATAATCTGAGGTGAGTATACCTGAAGGGGAGTTGTTGTAAAAACTTAAGCCGCCACCTTTATTGACCAACGCATTGTTGAGAATAGAGACATTATTGCTTGAGAATATAAATAACGCCCTCGCAAATGAAGCAGTAGCAGTAATATTGATACTATTGTGGTATAACTTCAAATACGTACCTGACAAAGAAATGCCATTTCCTCCTGATGTTCCTCCTACAGAAACAAAATTATTGGATATAAAACCTTGATTATCAATGCTCCCAAATGCCAGATTAAAATACATTCCAATACCGCCATTTGGATTTATTATTTCATTATTTGAAGCGGTAAAGCCATTTATAGAACGGTAAAGGTATAAGCCATAAAAATTGGTAAATGAAGTATTTGTGGTTACCGAATTTCCTGTGAATGTTGGTTTGTTTTGATTTCCAATATTGAACCCTCCAGCATAATTATTTACCGCTTGATTATTTTGAATTAAAGTGCCCGTTTCAGCGTTTGTATTAGAATTATTAGTCGCATAATAATACATAGCATAACTTCCATTTTCTATCAAATTAGAGATAAATATATTACTCGTATCTTTTGAAGATGGAGAGTATATGGCCGCATTTGCTGATGAAGATGTAGTATTTGCACCGATAAAATGATTATTCAAAAAGGTGTTGCAGTTGGCTTCATTTTTAATGGTCACAACGCTTTTCGTAGTACTCGTATTCTCGAATGTCAGATTTTGAAACACCATACCATCGGTACCATCTAGATTGAGGACTGAAAAGCTTGGGATTGTTGCCGCTGGAAATGCAATAACAACATCCGAGCTGTCTCCAGTTTCAGACTTGAAGGTAACCGGCAGAGTACAATCATTGCCTGGGAATACATCTAAATCAATGGCTTCATTATAGATTCCGCTTCGAATAGAGAAGGTCACAGCATCTACTATTCCCCCATTTACTAGAGCGTATGTAGCATCAGATATCAAAGAAAAATCAGGTGTAACTCCGCCAATGGTATAGTTTCCATCCAAGGACGTATAAATATTATCTACTGACAACGTATCATCACTATGATCTATGTCTAAGCCACCATTTGGACCTTCTACCCACGCTATAATTTCGTGACCAACGATGGGCATAAAATTATATGAGCCTACAATTACTGTATCTTTTTGACCTGTCATCAAAGACCCTGTCCAACTATAATCAGTCTGAATAACTCCATTCACCTCCCACTTTAAAGATGCAGAAGTAAGAAGTGCAGCTCCTGTATTTTGTACAGCCACTTCGACATCATAATTACCCGCAGAAAACGGAGCTAGAGGAATACTGATATAGGTGAGACCCGCATCATTACCCATTGGTACAAATTCGTCAGCTCCAATATCAGGAGGAGTCATTCTTAGCTCACCATCAATATCATTGGCTACATCTACTACTGTCATTCCAGCTCCATCAAGAAGTGCTTTATTTATATGTAAATCTTCATTAGATGTATATAATGGATCCGTAGACAACGAGGATACCTCTTGTTCACTTATTGTCTGGTATGCGATTAAATCCTCTATAGCGCCATTCCAATAGGCCAAAATACTTCCTGTGGTAAACAAGTTGTTATGGTCAAAGGTGTTTGTAGAAGATATGGTAGCGTGTTTGATTGCAGCTCCTCCTCCTGAATTGACAAAATTATTGTTCTTAACATCTAAATTATTACTGTTGTATAAAAAGATACCATTACTTAAAGGGTTTGAGTAGATATGAATGTTGTTGTGATAAAATTTTAAGTAGGAATTACCTGTATTATAGATTCCCGCTGTGCTACTACTATTTCCTCCTACAGCAATGAAATTATTAGAAATTAGACCTTCATTTCCCAAGCTGCCATCAGTATCAGAAAGGTAAAATCCAGATAGAGAGGTCGGAGCATCAACTTTATTGGCAGAAATCTCCAACCCTTGCCTTTGATAAATAAGTGAAAGTCCACGAAAACCAACGTTAGTAGAATTTGTGATGATTTCGTTATTTATAAATGTAAAATTGGATTGAAAATTAAAATAAGCTCCAAATGTATAATTATTCAAAAATGTACATCCCTCTACCTTTGTATCCGCTTCGAGGCTGCTTGCTCCTCTCATGTACATTCCGCGATTTCCATTTTCAAAAAGACTATTGGTAAAAGTATTATCACGGTCGTTAGTGACGGCAGAAGAGGATACAATGTCCCCACCACTGGTATTAGTAGTAATCACAGGGCCAATGAGATGGCAATTAATAATCGTGTTGCAATTGGCTTCATTATCCAACCTTAATACATTACCAGTGGCATATGTGTTCTCCAATGTCATGGATTGGAATTCAATACCGTCCGCTCCATTTAGGTATACCGTATAATTCGTTTGAGCATTGGCATAAGTCAATATTACATCTGAACTATCGCCTGTTTCTGATTGGAATATTACAGGAATAGTACAGCTAGATCCAATAAATTCATTGATTTCTATTTGTTCTTCATAAACTCCTGAGCGTACCATAAATCGAACCGTATCAGATACACCAATGCCATTAAGAAGGTTCACTGCATCTCCGAATGTATTAAAATCTGGGGTAAGTCCTCCAATCGTATAGTCCCCAGATAAGGACGCTTCTAAGTCTGAAATATAGATGGTGTCATTTTGCATTTGGCCATCAGGGTTGCCATTTGGCATTTCTGTCCAAATTTTGATATTGTAGGTTACTGAAGGTAAGAAATCATAACTGCCTATATTGACATCTATACTTTCGTTGGGCGGCAAACTGCCAGACCAATTATAGGTAGATTGAGCTACCTCATTTACTTCCCAGTACACATTTACTGACACAAGTTCTAATGCTCCAAAATTCGATATGGTGGTAATTACATTTTGAACTCCTGTAGAAAAAGGAATATTAGGATGGGATAATGCACTTATGCCTGCATCGTCATCTGGTGCGTCAAATTCGTCTGCACCTATATCTGGATTTAGTGTATCTCGAACCTCTCCATCTATATCCTCCAAAACTTCACTAAGTGGCGTGCCAGATTCATTTAAAAATGAGCTGATAAGATGTAAATCTGTATCCGAAATAAAATTAGGCTCTACAGAAATCGAATTGGCATCCACACCAGAAGCTGTCTGCCAATCTGTAA
>CAJXUU010000069.1 GCA_913061325.1 uncultured Saprospirales bacterium
AAGGCAAAAAACGTAGGCTATGCATCGCATAGGCGAGGCTTTTTAACGCAGAAGATGGGAAAAAGATCAAGCAGAATAATGTAACTTTATTATTGTTTCATTCCTAAACAAGAAATTTTTTTGTTACTACATTTTAAAACCAGCCTTAGCACTTACTTCTAACATACGGTCGATGCTAGCTACTCCTTTTTTGATTACCCAATCTTCTAGCACTACTTCTGGTAACTCATACTTCATAGATAAGTATAACTTCTCCATTGTGTTACGTTTCATATGAGGGCAGTCATTACAGGCACATGTATTATTTGGTGGTGCAGGTATAAATATCTTGCCAGGGCTCGCAAGCTCCATTTGATGCAGGATTCCTGACTCAGTTGCGACTATGAATTTTTTAGATTCATTTTCTTTTGTATATCGTAGTAACTGACTCGTACTCCCAATAAAATCAGCTCTATCTAATATGTGCTCCTCACATTCTGGGTGTGCTATGAATTTTGCATCTGGATTTGAGACTTGAAGTTTTGTGATCTTTTCATTTGAGAAAATCTCGTGTACCATGCATGCACCATTCCAAAGTACAAGGTCACGACCTGTCTTTTTCTGCAACCAAGCACCTAAGTTTTTATCTGGGGCAAAGATGATTCCTTTATCTTTTGGGATACTGTTGATAATAACTTCAGCATTAGAAGAAGTACAACATACGTCAGTAAGCGTCTTCAGTTCTGCAGTACAATTAATATAACTTACCACCACATGGTCAGGATATTTCTCTTTGAATTTTTTGAACAAGTGCGGAGGGCAACTATCTGCCAAAGAACAACCAGCCTTAAGATCTGGGAGAAGTACTTTTTTGTGAGGATTAAGCATTTTTGCAGTCTCAGCCATAAAGTGTACTCCCGCAAAGACAATCACTTCTGCATCCGTACTCACTGCTTTTTGTGACAATCCAAGACTATCGCCAATATAATCTGCAACATCCTGAATCTCTGATTCTTGATAGTAATGAGCTAAAACAATAGCGTTTTTCTCTTTTTTTAGCTTTTCTATTTCTGCTACTAGGTCTAGAGTCGGATCTACTTCTAGATCAAGAAACCCCTTACGGTTTAGTTTTTCAGTTGCCGTTGCCAATGCTGAGTTGCTCATATGTGTTTAATTGTGTTTATTTTAAAAGTCAAACGCTAATATAGAAAAGTTGTTTTATAACGGGAAGTGCATTTCAAAATGTCGCTCGATAAACAGAAACACTTTACGAAGCAATATAATTTCCAAAAAACAAATAATATCTATGAACCTAATTCAAGCGATAGCTTTGAATATGAAATGTTTGATGTTTAGGCAGATCTGCTACGGCAAAACATAGTTTTATAAGAAATTGATTTCGACCTGCCTTCCATTTATACCGCCTAATCATGTTCCGTTTGTATTTGATGTTCCCCCGATACGTCCTTTTTTGTCTTCTGTTATTTCATAGGTATCGATCCCAATAATACTATGGGGATCATCTTTTTTATAGCCTTTGAGATGGTATTTACCCGCAGATGGATTGTATGTACCCTTTACATATTCTTTAGCAGTTTTGCCAATCCTATTTTGATAATGATTTTCGCTAAATTTATTATTCTTATCGTATTGCACTACTTTCCAGAGAAAATATCCTTCAACCTTATTGCCTTCTTTTATTTTTAAAAATAAATCAAATTCGAATGAATATGTTGTGTTAATTTTAGTCCAAACACCAGTAAAAATTTTAGTTTGACCGAAAAGTGTTGTTGCGTTTAGTAGGATAATGAGAACGAGGAATCTTTTCATATCGCGTCTTTTTTTACTAAAACTAATCTCCTCTTTGATTCCCTATATCTGTTTGATAGTCAATATTTTCAAGTAATTATATTTTGTAATTGCTATTAAATTATAGATTCTTCATTTCTAATACGTTTTCTTGTAGTAAGGACATTCAAGACAATAGTCTTTTTCTAGACAAATAAAATCAGCTCACACACATCATAAATCAACAATAATCGTTTATAAATTATAATGTATCAGTCATAGGGTGTCTGTTATATATAAATTTGCCTTGTCAGTGATTTTCTCAGACAAGGCATTTTTGCGTCTTATCATTATATCAATTAAAAGAAGTCTTTTCGAAAGTCACACAGTTCTTTTTATCTCTAATATGTGAAGTCTGAGAAAAAATAGATAAATTAGGGTTTAACTATTTCGACCAAATACAATTATTATATGTTAGTTACAACAAATGCCAGTGCGGTACAGGGTGTAGAAGCTCGGACAATCACAGTAGAAGTGAATGCCGGAGGTACTGTGCCACAAGGAAGTTCTTATTATACTATGGTGGGGTTACCGGATAGTGCCGTGAGAGAAGGGTTTAGCAGGATAGAAGCAGCAACAAAAAACATTGGCTACAAAGTAATGCGTTTGAAGCTGATCGTTAATCTTGCCCCTGCAGATATTAAAAAACAAGGTTCTTCTTATGATTTACCCCTTGCCTTAGCATCTTTAGCCGCTACAAAACAGATATCAGCTCCGGACTTGGATAAATATGTTATCATGGGAGAATTAGCCCTTGACGGAAGTCTCAGGCCTATCAAGGGAGCATTATCTATTGCTATTCAGGCGAGAAAAGAGAAATTCAAAGGGTTTATTCTGCCAAAACAAAATGCTAGAGAAGCTGCTATCGTCAATGATCTTGATGTATACGGGATCGAAAATTTAAGAGAAGCTGTGGATTTCTTCGAAGGCGTAGGGGATTTAAAGCCAATGGAACATAATACAAGGGAGGAATTTGAAGACAATGAGATAAAATATACGGTCGATTTCAGTGATGTAAAAGGTCAAGAAAATATAAAAAGGGCATTAGAAATAGCTGCCGCAGGTGGTCACAATGTTATCCTCATCGGTCCTCCTGGCGCAGGTAAGACCATGCTTGCCAGAAGACTGCCAACAATTCTACCGCCTCTTAATCTTTTTGAAGCACTTGATACCACCAAGATTCATTCTGTAGCGGGAGTCTTGCCTTCTAATTCTGCCTTAGTATCGTCTCGACCGTTCCGATCACCCCACCACACTATTAGCGATGTAGCACTAGTCGGTGGAGGATCTAATCCTAATCCTGGAGAAATTTCCTTGGCACACAATGGCGTTTTGTTTTTGGATGAATTGCCAGAATTCAAAAGATCAGTGCTTGAGGTACTCCGTCAACCGATGGAGGAGAGGAAAGTGACAATCTCTAGAGCAAGAATTTCTGTAGATTATCCTGCCAGTTTTATGCTAGTAGCAAGTATGAACCCGTGTCCATGTGGATTTTATAATCATCCAGAGAAGGACTGTGTTTGTGGACCAGGAGTAGTGAAAAAATATCTTGCCAAAGTATCTGGACCGCTATTGGATAGGATCGATCTACATGTAGAAGTAACTCCTGTTTCTTATGATGAATTGGCAAGTTCAGAATTCAAAAGTGAGACCAGTGCAAAAGTGACAGAACGTGTTGTAAAAGCAAGAGAAATTCAAAACAAGAGATTCGAAAAGTATTCAGATATCAATAGTAATGCTCTTATGCCGAGCAGAATGGTAAGAGAAGTATGCGAATTAACCAAACCTGGTTCTGTTCTACTCAAAACAGCAATGGAAAAACTTCAACTTTCAGCTCGTGCATATGATCGGATACTCAAAGTTGCTCGTACGTGCGCTGACCTAGGTGGATCTGAGAATATAAAGATTGAGCATCTTGCGGAAGCGATTCAGTATAGAAGTCTTGATCGTGAAGGTTGGGCAGGTTGATTCCTTGGGATATGATACTAATTAAAAGCACATGGTTATAAACAATTCCTTACTGTAATTAAGGAATGAATCAATAATAAAGGTACATCCTAAGGTTGCATCATTTACAAACTATCTACATCAATTCCATCCTTGAACATTTCCCAAACTGGATTTCTTTCTCTCATTTTGGCTACTCCCGTTTTTACTAAATCGATAGCCCGTTCTATTTCTTCTTCAGTAGTAAATCTACCAAGACTAAACCGAATAGAACTATGCGCCATATCTTCTCCTATACCAAGCGCCATCAATACATGTGATGGGTCGATTGATGCCGACGTACATGCGGAACCTGATGCCAAAGCTATACTTTGGTTGAAAGTAGACATAAGACCCTCTCCTTCGACATATTTGAAAGCAAGATTTGTCACGTGAGGAAGTCTGTTTTCAACATCACCGTTGATATAAGTTTCTTCTATCATTAACAGTTCTGACTCTAGTCTATCTCTGAGGACTGCCAATCTTTCTGCTTCAGTTTCAAGTTCGTCTTTTGCTATTTGAGCGGCAGCACCAAAACCTACTATTCCAGGTACATTCAATGTTCCAGATCGCATTTCTCTTTCATGACCACCACCATTTATTTGTTCGGTTACTTTTACCCTTGGGTTTTTACTACTAACGTATAAAGCTCCGACCCCTTTAGGGCCATACATTTTGTGTGCTGCGAATGCCATAAGGTGTACTCCTATTTCTTTAGGATTTACATGAATTTTACCCACAGCCTGAGTAGCATCACTCATGAATAATACCCCTTTGCGTTGGCATATTTCTCCGATGGCTTTCATGGGTTGTATTACACCGATCTCATTATTGGCCCACATGATAGATACAAGAATTGTTTTGTCAGTAATTGCATTTTCTAATTCCTCAAGGTTCACCATGCCCCTTTCATTGACATCCAAATATGTAACTTCTCCTCCGATTTTTTCTATCTTCTCACAGGTGTCTAATACCGCTTTATGCTCTGATTTCAAAGTAATGATATGATTGCCAGACCTATGGTACATTTCGAATATACCTTTGAGAGCAAGGTTGTCAGATTCCGTTGCCCCACTCGTAAAAACAATCTCTTTTGGTTCTACTTGAATGAGATCTGCGACCTGCTGACGTGCTATTTTTACAGCTTCTTCAGCTTGCCAGCCAAAAGGGTGGCTTCGACTTGCAGCATTCCCAGGAATTTCATAGAAGTAGGGCAACATCTTATCTACAACTCTAGGGTCCGTAGGTGTAGTAGCATTATAATCGAGGTATATTAAGTTGTTTTGCTTCATATTTATAAAGTAAAAGTAAACACAAAAAATCAACCTTTTTTGTATTTTGGAAACTACGATCAAAAAAATGTATATGAAACTCCGATGACTGAACTTTAGAGACCAGAGGAAATAATTAAGATCATTGGTTAGTTTTTATTCCAATTCAAACCAGAATTGAAATTTGTGCCCTTAAATTTTTATTTTTTAAGATGCCGAGAAAAAGCTACAGACACCCAAGGAGATGATAGAATCGTGGCTTTAAAAACATTTTGTAGAAATGTGGAAAACACGATTAAACATAAATCGTTGATTATTACAAAAAAATAAAATTTTAAACATATGAAAAATTTGATAATTCTATTGGTTCTCTTTATTTTCAGTTGTAATCCTGCCAAAAAAGGAGATGTAAGTCATCAAGCAGAATCCAATGCATACCTAGATAATACTGGGAAGGACGATCAGTTAACAGGCGGTATTAAGATGATAAAAATAAATACGCCAAAAGGGGATTTTAAAGTATGGACGAAGCGAGTTGGAAATAATCCAACTAAGAAAGTATTGCTTCTACATGGAGGCCCAGGAATGACACATGAGATCTATGAATGTTTCGATGGATATTTCCCTCAAGAAAATATTGAGTATTACTACTATGATCAATTGGGTTCTTACTATAGTGATCAGCCTGATGATTTAAGTCTATGGGATCTACCACGATTTGTAGAAGAAGTAGAGCAAGTAAGAATAGCACTCGGCTTAGATAAAGACAATTTTTATCTATATGGACAATCATGGGGCGGGATTCTTGCAATGGAATATGCCCTTAAATATCAGGACAACCTTAAAGGATTAGTAATATCAAATATGATGGCCTCCATTCCAGATTACATGAAGTACTCTGATGAAGTGCTTGCACCAAAACTACCTCCTGAGGTACTTGCCGAAATTATGGAATATGAAAATGCAGAAGACTATAGCAATGAACGTTATATGGAACTTGTAGTCAATCATTATTATACGAGACACATATTAAGAATGGATCCAGAGAAGTGGCCCGATCCGATCAACAGGGGATTCAAGCATCTTAACCCTGATGTATATGTAACCATGCAAGGACCAAGTGAGTTCGGAGTAAAAGGGGATGCTACCCTTAAAGCCTGGGATGTAAAAGATCAACTGCATAAAATAAAAGTACCTACCCTAACGATAGGTGCCGAATATGATACCATGGATCCGAAACACATGGAATGGATATCAAATGAAGTGAAAAATGGTAGATACTTACACTGTCCAAACGGAAGTCACCTATGCCAGTTTGATGATCAGAAGAATTTTTTCAAAGGATTGACTAAGTTTATAAAAGATGTGGATAATGGGGTGTTCTAAACAAATCGTTTATAAAAAATATTCTCAGAAATGGATTTAAAAACTTCTGCTAATATAGAAATAGCTAGAAACTATATTGACCTTTTGGAGAAAGGAGATATTAGGGGTGTTATTTCGTTATTTTCTAATTCAGGAGTAGTCCATTCTCCAATCTATGGGAAAAAGACCGCTATTGATTTTTATACTGACCTTGCTGCAGATACCACTGACTCTAAATTAACCCTCAATGGTATATTCGAAGAACCTAACTCGAGTCGAGTAGCACTCTATTTCAATTATGAGTGGACATTAAAAAATGGTGAGATAGTTAATTTTGACGTTGTTGATATTATTGTTTTTGATGATGAGGGAAAGATATCAGAGCTACGCATTATTTATGATACGGTTCAAAGTAGAGGAATGGTGAACAGTTTAGATGAATTAAAAAAGGAGTAGTTACACACAACAAGCATCATAACTGCCAATAATGACTGACTCGTCAGAGTCTAAAAACTAAAAATGGCCACCCTTTTCACAAAAGGCGACCATTCATATTTTCTAATAATTTATAATTATTATTGCGGCTCAGAAACTGGTCTAGGCAATTGTACCCAAACGTCATCTCCAGCTCTGTCAATAGGAAGTTCTGCCAACTTACCCAATCTTCTCATATCTATCCATCTGTGACCTTCTCCGAATAGAGAATATCTCCTTTGGTATAGTACTTCATTGATAAGGTCGGCATCTGTTGTTCCACCAGCATAATCAGCTACACCATTGTTAGCTCTGATCGTATTGATGATAGATACTGCTGTACCATTATCAGATCCGATATTAGCTTCTGCATTGATCAACATCAATTCTGCTTTTGTGATATAAGGTACAAAGTCTCCATTTGTTTTGTAAACCCATACATCATATGAACCACTAAGTCCATCAAGTGTCAATGTGTCTCTTGCTTGTACTTTTGATAATCTTGCATCTCCAGCTTCTGCATCAGTAGTAAATGTAGGATGCGCTATAATAGCATCCGCTTGTCCAGGTACTCTGAATAAGTTATTTAAGAAGTCTCCACCCGCCGAAGAATAGAATCTAGCTGGATTAGACACATCGTCCATCATAAATGAACCTGCCAATCTTGAAGCAGCATCTGAATTATTTCCTTGATACAAAGCTATTCTTGCACTCAAAGCTCTATTGAACTTAGCAAATGTAGCTGGAGTATTATAGTCAGCCATAGCAGATGAAAGATTAAAAGAAAATTCAGATCCATTTAAGTCGCCATTCGCTTCATCTAATAATGCTAGTATATCCGCCAATGCCTCATTATAAGATCTAAATGCACCTAAATTATCAATATCCGACACATCTGTTCTAATACCATTTTCATATTGCAAGTTTGCTGCAAGACTTAATTCATATGCTTGGAATGTTTTAGCAAATCCTTGGTAACCTTTTAATTCCGTTGGTGTAATACTAGAAGAATTAGTCGCCGCATCAATAAGCACGTTTAAGTTTTTTACATTTCTGTACCTACCAAAATAAGGTCTAGTGCCATAAAATCCAGCATTATCAAGCATTGCATCTCCTTTACCTAACAGCTCACCTGTATATCTTGGATCAGATCCTGTGAAGAAGTAATACTCTCTACCGATTATAGATGCTACGTCATAGTAAAAACCAATTTCTTGTCTTAGTAAATCTTCAGATCCTGTGACAAGTGTTTGTAATTCACTTTTGTTTGCATCTAATAGTACTCCCTCGATACTAGGCCCATTAGGATTTGGTAACTCATCTATGTTACAACTGCTTATTGAAAATGCAAAAGCAACTAAAAATATATATTTTATTTGTTTCATTTCTTTTTATTTATACTTTATTAAAATTCTGCTATAACATGGAAATCAAATCTCTTAGATGATGGAAACGGCAATACTTCTACACCTGTAGATAATCCACCACCACCAAAGTTTGATACTTCAGGGTCATAACTGTTATAGTCGAATATATTGATCAAGTTGTTTCCAGAAAATCCTATTTTAAGAGATCTTGTACCTGGTATTAAATCAGCTGGAAGAGTATAGTATAATCCTATTTCTCTTAATCTAATATAACTTGCATCTTCTACATATGGGTCTGTATTTGCACCCAATTGAGATAATCTATATGGTCCATTTTCCAATTCACCTGAAGGATCAAGACCCATATCATCAAAATCATGAGTAGTATTGTTCAAGTCAAATAAAAGAGTAGAAAGGTTGATGTTAGATCCGCCTTTTTTCCAGTGCCACACAAAACTAAGATCAAAGTTGTTGTATCTTAAATTATTCATCCATGATAATTGGAAGTCTGGTTCTGCATTTCCGAATACTTGAAGTGTTGGAGCTCCGTCACCATTCAATGTTACTGTCGGGTCACTTCCTACACCAATGATAGTAGTAGGACTAAATCCTTCTTTTACCATGAAATTTCCTAAGAAATCCGCAAAACCACCAAGTGTAAATGCGGGTACATCAAGCTTTGTTACTTCTGCTGTGTTTTTCCAAAAACTAAATCTAGATCCCAAAGTAACACTTTCAGTATTAATCAATCCAAGGTTCAAACCTATCTCAACTCCTCTGTTTTCTAGCGAAGCAGCATTCGTTACTTGACTAGCAAATCCTGAAGATGCAGGAACATCAGCATTTAATAATAAATCAGTTACTGACTTGATGTAATACGTTACATCCATTGAGTATCTGTTGTTAATCTCAAAATCAGCACCGAATTCTAATTCTTTTTGTCTTTCTGGGCCTACTGCTGAGTTACCTAATAATGAAGGTACAGCTACACCAGCTAAACCATTCACTATTGACGAACCTAAGATAGTAGATTTAGCACCGAATTGGGCAAAGTTACCAGACTCACCATATGCAGCTCTTACTTTCAATTGAGAAAATGGCCCTACTGACTCCAATAAATTATGAAGATTCACAGCAAGGTTTGCTTTAGGATAGTAGTATAGTTTGTTAACATCACTATTGTTTGATGATTTATCTCCTCTTAATCCTACAGTAGCTAGAAACTTATCATCAAAATTCAACTCTTCTTGTACGAAGAATCCTTTATCTTGTTGGATACGTCTATCTTGAGTCACATTTCTATTACCTGCTTGATCAAGGTTAGTTTGTGCACCAATTAAGTTAGATGCTTCTCCTAAGATGATATCTCTGTTAAAGTCTTCTTGGGTAACACCCGCAGAGGTTGTAAACGAAAGACCATTGCTGCCATAATAGTTGTGAACTAACAAAGCTGCAACATTTGAATTTAAGTTCTTAGCAAATCCTTGAACTGATACTCCATTAAGTCCAGCACCATCTCTTTGGAACTGAAGTGAATTAGGGA
Source organism: uncultured Saprospirales bacterium (assembly GCA_913061325.1). GTDB lineage: Bacteria > Bacteroidota > Bacteroidia > Chitinophagales > Saprospiraceae > CAJXUU01. The sequence goes on from CAJXUU010000069.1 coordinate 9,834, forward strand.
AAATAGCCTTTGTATTAAGATTATAAAAATCGGCACCTCCTCTAAATACCGCTTTCAATGTTTGATTTTCTTTTGTAAAAATCTTCGCTGTTAATTGACCACCACCTATAAACCTGTTGACAGATTCATTGTTTGTGATTTGCTCTGCCGTTTCTAAAAAATTAGACGGTGCATACGGATTAGCTGGAAAAAGACCAGTAGCTGGGTCGGCTTGTAAATTTGCAAATCCAGGAGTAGATGAGAAAGATACACCCATAGTAGTACCAGAATTATCATTATTGAAAAATCCTCTGTCGGCACTTGAATTTACATAGTTAGTCGTCATAGAGATATCAAATACATCTGATAGTTTATGATTAACATTCAATCTTACTGAAGTCTTTTTGTACCCAGTATTAGATACGATTCCATCTTCATTTTTATAAGAAGCACCTGCGTAGAATTGTGTTTTTTCACTACCCCCTGACACACTTACTTTAGTATTATATAATGCTGCTTTGTTTCCATAAAGAAGATCTTCATAGTTAGTAACACCATTATTTCTAAAATCTTCGATGTTTCCAGCGAAGTTACTTCCTAGTACTCTTTCTTCAGTCCAATCTCTTACACCTAGTTTTTTAAGTTGAGATGCTTGACCAATAGATTGTGATACTCTTACCATCGTTTCTCCGGCTTCACCTTTTTTAGTAGTTATGATTACAACACCACCCGCTGCTCTCGATCCGTAAATAGCGGCTGCAGATGCCCCTTTTAAGATTTCGATTGACTCGATATCCGCTGGGTCTAAATCCGATAACCTGTTAGATGGATTATCCTGATTAGATGTACTTCCTCCACTTGATGCAGCAGATACAATGTTCAATCCTGAAGGGATACTAGAGTTATCCATATAAACACCATCAAGGATAATCAATGGTTGAGAAGATCCACTTATAGAGGTTGTACCTCTTAATTTGAATGCTAATCCACCACCTGGTGCTCCAGATGCAGCTTTGATTTCAGCACCTTTAAATTTTCCATAAAGCGCAGACCCTACAGAAGCTGGAGCAGCTATTCCTGTAAGTTCAGCAGCATCTATCTTTGCAACTGAGTTGGCTAAGTTTTTACGCTTCACTGAAGTAGCAAGACCAGTGATGACTATTTCGTCCATTTGATTAATATCTTCTGACATTACTATTGAGCCAAAATTTCCTTCCGCTATGTTGATCTCCTGAGTCAGATACCCTAGATAAGAAATCTCTAAGGTTGTTGCTCCTGGAGGTGCAATAAGAGAAAATCCACCATCGATATCAGTAATCGTACCAACAGTTGTTCCTTTTACGATTACATTGGCACCAATGACTGCGTCACCAGCTGTGTCAGTTATTACACCTGCGATATTCTGCTGTGAGAATGCAAATGACTGGCATAGAATCACCAGCAAGGCTGACAACCCTAAATTTGTAAACATTTTTTTCATTAAAATTTTATTTAGTTAAGTAAAATAGTCCGTTTTCAAAGCTGAAAACAATAAATAGTAATGTAATATGTTAAAAAAAAGCCGAATTCAAGTCTAAAATCAAAATTTTCTAGCTTTTCTATTTCAGAATATCAATCGTCTGACATATTAAGAAAACGACCAAATAAACGAAATTGACACACTTAACTATACCTTTATCTTCATTACCGTATATTGCACTTTATGAGCTCAATTATTAAAAATGTTGTAGGAATGTTTATGATATCCTTATGGTGTATAAGTTTTATCAATGCACAATGGTCTTCTGATTTTTCGGAAACTAGTCTTACAGAATGGACTGGCGATGTTGACCAATTCATCATCAATGAAGATGGACAGCTGCAATTAAATGCTCCAGATGCAGGTGAAACCACTCTTTTCAGACAAAGCCAAATAAGCGATGATACCATAAGCATTGGTCTATATCACAAGTTAGATTTTAGCCCATCTGACAATAATCGATCTACGATCTACTTAGCATTAGATAATCAAGATATTACTATTGCGAGCGGTTATTATATCCAGATCGGTGAAAACGGATCTGACGATGCTCTAAAGTTCTATTACCTTAATAATGGCTCAGCAGAACAAATCGGCACAGCCACTATGGGAGCTCTGGCTGATGAACCCGCAGTTGTGACTTTAGGTATTGATGTGTATCCAAGTGGATTATGGTCAATCAAAACCAATTATGATGGATTAGAATCTACTTCTCTTGACGTAGAATTTATGGATGATAGATTTTCATTTTCTGACTCACAGTTTTTTGGAATAGCCTGCAAATTTAGTGCATCTAGAGCGGACAAATTCTTCTATGATGATATGTTTCTTAAAGCATTCGAAGTGGATCGAACTCCGCCTACAGTAATTGAAGCCAAAGCATTAAGTGTAAATCAGATACTAATAAAATTTGACGAACCAGTAGAACCTTCCAACGCTCTCAATGTAAACAACTATATTGTTGATAACGGGGTGGGGAATCCATCCGCAGTTGGCCTTTCGGGAAGTTTTGGCAATGAATACTTACTACAATTTGCTACAGATTTTGCTTCTGAAATAGAATATACTATGACTGCATCGGGCATAAATGACTTGAATGGAAATCTTATGGCTGGTTTCTCTTATGTGTTTAATGTGCCAAGTATGCCGATCAAGGGTGATCTTTTATTAAGTGAAATATTGTTCGACCCCTATATTGCAGGAGAGGACTTTATCGAATTGTACAATACATCAGACAAGTTTCTAGATTTACAAGGATTAGTCATCTCAAATACACAAAATGAAATGATGCAGATCGTTTCTTCAAATCTCTCGATCTCTCCTAAAGGATATATTGCACTTACAGAAGATGCTGATTTCTTAGTCCAAGAATATAAACCTGATAGTGATGCAAATATTATCACTTCTGAATTGCCAGCATTTAATAATGATGAAGGTAATGTTACAATTACCACAGTAGATGGATTTGTATTGGACTTCTTCGACTATACTGAGGATTTGCATTTCCAGCTTATCGACGATACTGAAGGAGTAAGCTTGGAAAGAATAAGTTTTGAAGTAGAAACAAATGATGAACGAAATTGGCAATCTGCTTCTCAGAGTTCAAGATTCGCTACCCCAGGCTATAAAAACTCAGGAGAAATAACTATTAATCCAGGGGACGAGATGTTTACTATTCTCGCAGAGACGTTCTCTCCAGATCAAGATGGAACAGATGACTTGATGATCCTCAACTATAACCTTGACAAATCTGGTTTTGTAGCAAATATTGCTATTCATGATGCCGTTGGGTTCAAGATTAAAGACCTTTCTCAAAACGAATTCTTATCCACTCAGGGAATTATAACTTGGGACGGAACAGACGCTGAAGGTAACATTTCTGACCTTGGTATATACATAGTAGTAGGTCAGGTTTTTCATCCAGATGGCGATATACTAAATTTTAAAAAAACTGCAGTTTTAGCAGGGTTCATAGATTAAGAGATTGCTAAATTTGTACAATACTCATGCGAATTTGATAAATTCGTTACTTTTCAGTGATAAACCGTCTATAGAAAGTTATAAATAACTTTATAGCAAGTGGTAACAATATGACGCAACAACAAAAAAACACAATACTTCAATCTACCGTAGCTATGGTCCTCATAGTGGGTACTGGTATTGTGATGTTGTCATCACAAGTTCCATTGATAAGGCTTATATCCGAATATTCAGTGCATATTATGCTAGGAATGTTAGGATTCAGTTTATTGGCTTTGCTTTTTGATAAAAGTAAGATCATGTTTGCTGGGTTAGCGTGTACAGCCGCTCTTTGCATCTTTCTTAAAGATGCTTCAAATAATACGCTCAAGCTACCTCAAGAAAACACAAAAGCTAAACTCAATATTGCTCACATCAACTTGAGCAACATCACATTCGAATTTAAGGAATTGAGAACTTTATTAAATGAAGAAAAAATAGATTTAGTTTCTTTCCAAGAATTGACTCCATTTTGGAACGAGGTGCTGCATAATCTACTCCAGGTTGATTTTCCTTTTTCAAAATCAGAAGTCCGAATCGATCCATACGGCATGGCTCTTTTTAGCAGGGTTCCATTCAAAAATTCAGGGTCATTCAAATGCATGGACAAACCTAACTTAAAGTTAACTATCGAAATAGATGGTAAAGAATTCCAGGTGATCTCGTCTTATTTGACTCCTGCTCTAGATCAAAAAAGTATAGAAGCAGCTTCTACTCAACTAACCAGGATCGCAGAAGAAATTAAAAAATCTGAACATCCATTGATCGCTCTTGGTGAATTCAACATGGTATATTGGACAAATGAAATTCGAGAATTTAGAAGCGATACTAAATTGACTAATTCTAGGCGCGGTCTATCCGATGGGAATCTACGTGTTCCTTATGATCATATCTTTTTCTCTGAAGGGCTAGAGTGCACAGAATTCAAAGAAATAAAAGATGATGAGCAAAATTATATTGGGATCATGGGTAGGTACCAACTCCGAGATATGGAAGATGATTCAAAACTTAGCTCCATCATCAAGTAGTCCATCTGGATTATGTTGTCCTTTCGATATAACTAATGCTAATCACCTTAATATTTTTTATACCGCACGAATAATCAAAATTATAGGAAATACTTACATCTAAATTCGTACACACAGCACATTGACCAATAGACACTATATTATTTTACCGCTGCGATGCAACCCTTCATAATCTTTTCCGTCATTAACATGAAAACAAACTAACCTCATTCAACTTAACGCTAAATTGATTGAGTTTATTTTTGAGTATTGAGTTTGTAAGAACTATGTATCTTGTGAATGTTAGATATTCGAAAAATAACTACCATTAATACTACTAATTGGAACAACTGAACTTTCAGCGAGAGCTCGTAGAACGATGTATTGAAGGCGATCGAAATGCCCAATACAATCTATATAGAATGTATTCTAAAGGAATGTATAATATCTGTCTACGTATGCTCAACAATAGTATGGAAGCAGAAGATGTGCTACAAGAATCCTTTATGGATGTATACAGAAAGCTGCATACCTATAAATTTGAATCAACCCCCGGGGCTTGGATAAAACGAATTGTGGTTAATAACTGTATCAATAAACTTCGAAAGAAAAAACTGCACATCGAAGAAATAGAGGAAGGCCGATATGTAGCAGATGTGATACACGAAAAAGAAGACTACAAATACGAAGTGAAAAAGATAAAAAAGGCAATGTCTGCTTTACCTGATGGATATAGAGCAATTTTTTCATTGTATGCAATGGAAGGGTACGACCACCAGGAGATAGCACAAATAATGAATATCTCTGAATCTACTTCTAAATCTCAATATAGCAGAGCAAAAAAGAAGATAAGAGAACTGATGAGTTCTTAGGAATGATACATTAATAAAGTACGTTTTTATGTGGTGATATTTATTCATTCTTCAAGGCAAAAAACGTAGGCAATGCAGCGCATAGGCGAGGCTTTTTAACGCAGAAGATGGGAAAAAGATCAAGCAGAAGAATGTAACTTTATTATTGTTTCATTCCTTACTAATATATAAAGCATGAAAGAAAAAAAATTAGAACAGTTTTTGGCAGACCATAGGCAGGAGTTCGATTCTGAAAGTCCACCACCTATGATTTGGATGAATCTTGATAAAGAGCTAGCAAATAATAGAAAGGCCGTGAAATCTACGATAGTACACGATCTTAAGCAGACTAACATTATTCGTGTGATGCAGGTAGCGGCTATGTTTGTAGTTGTGATGGGAGTAGGTCTTCTCATAGGCTTAGAGATCAACAAAAGCGGTAATTCATATAACAATCCTCATCTCGATGAATTTGTCGAAGTAGAAAGACACTACAATAATAAAATAGACAATATGTGGGCGACAGTAAAATCCACAGGAATAGAGGAAACTGAAGATGTAGAAGAGGATTTAAAATCTCTTGATGCAGTATATAACGAACTGAAAGAAGAACTACTTAAAGGCAAAGGAAGCAATACTAACGAAGTAGTAAATTCAATGATACATAATTACAGATCAAAAATAGATATCCTAGAGACCGTATTAAACAAAACAAATCAACCGAACCAACTAAATATTGAAGATGACAAAGTGGAAATTTAAAATAAGCACATTCTTACTGTTTTTTCTTTTTGGAAGCTCAATAGCATCCGCTAATCCGACAGTAAAAAAACAACTGACTAAAGAAATACACAAGTCTTTTGATGTAGATTCTGATGCTCTATTAGGAGTACATAACAAGTATGGAAACATCAAAATCACTACCTGGAATAGAAACACTATAGATGTAGATGTACTTATTAAAGTCAAAACTGCCAGTGAATCCAAAGGTCAAACATTCCTTGAAGGTATAAATATTGATTTCTCAGCGAGTAGCTCGAAAGTAGGAATGAAAACAGTCTATCCCGATCAGGAAAACAGTTCTTGGTGGAGTAGTTGGTGGAGCAATAGCAATAATATAGATTTCGAAGTACACTATGTTATTAAAGCCCCAGAAGGTATAAGCTCTAAATTGATAAATAAGTATGGTTCGATCTCTCAAGCTAGTATTGATGGTTCGTCAGAAGTGACTAATAAATATGGAGATATATTTTTTGATAATGTTGGTGGAAATGTCACTCTAAATCTTGGCTATGGAAAGGCTAAGATAGTTGAAGCAAAAAATGTGAATATCGAAATCAAAAATAGCAAACTAAGTATAGGATCTTGTGATGATATAAGAATGACATCAAAATATTCTGATTTTAATTTTGGCACGTGTGGTAATATGACATTAGAGACCAAATATGACGAATTTAAAATAGAGTCCGCTGGAGAAATCGTAAATAATGGAAAGTACGACAACTTCAAAATCGGAGAGGCAGAGAGTTTCATCATAGAAACAAAAAATACAACTGTTAGTATTAAAAAACTAAACAAAAAGTGTAAGGTAGAAATGAAGTATGGTAGTGTTCATGTAGAATCTACAGGACCTGATCTCGAATTAATATCTATTGAATCTAAACATACTGACTATAAGTTTGGAATCGATTCAGATTTTCACTTGACGTTCTTAGGAGACTACTCTAATTTATCGATTGGTGTTCCTTATGAAAAGTATCATTCCGATAAAGACGGAAACGATCTTAATGTAAAAGCATATAGAGGAAGCAAAAATGCTAAACTTAAGATAAGTGCAGATCTAAAATATGGTGGTTTAAAAATCATAGAAAACAAATAAGCCTACTTGTTTTCGTTTATACATCTAAACGCATAAGCTGGGGGTACATTAAGAAAAACAAAGTGCGTTTCTAGATTTCCAAAAACACCTTCATATAAAGAGGTAAGTGTTTTTGCGTAATGCAGTTGCATATAACTTTTCCCATTTTTAAGATTTTTTTTGCAAAGTCCTAGAATTTTCTTTGCTAATTCTTCCGGTAATACTATATATGGTAGAGCAGATACTATGCTATCAAAAATCTCTATTTCATGTTCAGCCATGTATCTCTCCATGTTCTCAGCACTATCATTGATAGGAAAAAATCTAGGGTCTTTAATTTTTAAGAGATTTTCATACATATTGGGATTGATTTCAAAAGCTAAAAGCTTACCGTTAGGGTGCATTCTATCCAATATCCTTTGAGTAATTGCCCCATCCCCAGATCCTAGTTCAAGTATATACCTATCTTCTGATAAGATAAAGCTAGTAATCTTTTCACTTAAAGCCTTTCCGCTTCTGATTACTGTGCCTACTTCTCTAAAGTTCCTAATGGCTTCAAGCAAAAATTTAAATCTACTCATTTGGGTTTATTCTATTAACGATGCCAAACATACGGATTTACATATATATCTAAGATAGATGGAAGCTTTTATATAAAGACGATTACTATTGTAAGAAAAATATTATAGTCCACGACTATCCTGAATACAATATATAATATCAATTTATTACAAATAAGAACATTTATTCTACCATCCCCCTAATTTTTATAGGGTATACTCTCTAAATTATACAATTTATATATCTTTGCCCCTACAAATTTATCAATTTCATCAAAAAAAAGTAAAATGTCTACTATTAGGTTCAATGCGTTAAATGAAACACTTAAGCGTAAACCAGTTCAGGTTCAGGAAATATCAGCTAAAAGAAGTGATCTTTTTGGGAATAAAGTTTTTTCTCTTGAGACTTGCAGACAATATATGCCAAAAGATGCTTATAAAGCTATCAAGAATGCAACAAAGCATGGAGATAAAATAGATAGAAAAGTAGCGGATCAGATTGCTTCGGGTATGAAAGCATGGGCTCATGAAAAAGGAGCTACCCATTATACACATTGGTTCCAGCCATTGACCGGTATTACTGCAGAGAAGCATGATGCCTTTTTCGAACCAATTGGGGATGGACAAGCTATGGAGAGATTCGATGGTTCACAATTAGTTCAACAAGAACCAGATGCATCTTCATTCCCTAACGGGGGATTGAGAAATACATTCGAGGCGAGAGGGTATACTGCTTGGGATCCTACATCTCCTGCTTTTGTAATGGGTTCTACATTATGCATACCTACAATCTTCGTTTCTTACACTGGAGAAGCATTAGATAATAAGACACCATTGCTAAGAGCACTTCAATCAATTGATGCTTCAGCAACTGCTATTGCTAAATACTTTGATAAAAACGTAACTAAAGTTATAACGACATTAGGTTGGGAACAAGAGTTTTTCTTGATCGACAGTGCATTGGCAGATTCTAGACCAGACCTTATGATGACAGGCCGTACTTTATTAGGCCATTCTCCTGCAAAAGGTCAGCAGTTAGATGATCACTATTTTGGATCTATTCCTATGAGAGCAATGGGATTTTTGAGAGAATTAGAGTTGGAGTGCATCCAACTTGGAATTCCCGTAAAAACAAGACATAACGAGGTAGCACCAAATCAATTTGAGATTGCTCCATTATTCGAAGAAGCAAACCTTGCAGTAGATCACAATTCCCTATTGATGGATGTGATGGAGAAAGTAGCTCAGAATCACAACTTTAGGGTATTGTTTCATGAGAAACCATTCGCTGGTATCAATGGATCTGGAAAACATAACAATTGGTCACTTGCTACAGATACTGGAGTAAATCTTTTAGCTCCTGGTAAAACACCAATGAGTAACCTCCAGTTTTTGACATTCTTTATCAATACAATAATGGCTATAGATACACATGCAGATCTATTAAGAGCATCTATCGCTAGTGCAAGTAATGATCATAGACTTGGTGCGAATGAAGCACCACCAGCAATTATATCTGTATTCATTGGAGAGCAATTGACCGCTGTATTGGATAATCTTGAGAAAGTATCAAAAGGAAAATTAACTCCTGAAGAAAAAACAGACCTAAAACTTAATGTAGTAGGTAAAATTCCTGATGTATTGCTAGATAATACAGATAGAAACAGAACATCTCCTTTTGCCTTTACTGGCAACAAATTTGAATTCAGAGCAGTAGGGTCTATTGCCAATTGTGCTGTACCTATGACAGTATTGAATACGATGGTTTCTGAGCAATTAAGAAAATTTAAACTTGAAGTAGATGCACTCATCGCAGACAAAAAAATGAAGAAGGATGATGCGATCTTCAACGTTTTGAGAGAGTATATCAAACAATCCAAAAGCATAAGATTTGAAGGTGATGGATATTCTGATGACTGGGTAAAAGAAGCTAAAAAAAGAGGGCTCAGTAATTTCAAAACTACTCCTGAGGCTCTAAAAGCAAAAATATCAAAAGAAAATATCAAATTATTGGCTGATCATGGAGTACTCAATGAGTCTGAGGTGCATGCCAGATACGAAATTGAGCTAGAAGAGTATGTAATGAAAATTCAAATCGAAGGTAGGGTATTGGGTGATATCGCTACGAATCACGTAATCCCTACAGCAATCAAATATCAGAATACGCTTATAGAAAACGTAAGTGGTCTGAAAAGTATCTTCGGAACAGGCTTCAAGAAATTAGCTAAAGAACAAATAGATATCATCACAGATATCTCTGAGCGGATCAACGCCATCAAGACGAACGTAGATGCTATGATCGAAGAGCGAAAAAAGGCTAATAAAATGACCAATGAGGAGAAAAAAGCAAAAGCATACTGTGAGAAAGTGAGGCCATACTTCGATGAAATCAGAAAACATTGTGACAAGTTAGAAATGACAGTTGATGATGAGCTTTGGCCATTGACTAAGTACAGAGAGTTGTTATTTACTAAATAACCTGACTTTCTACATAATCATGATATAAAGGATAGAAGCCCGTTTCATTAATTTGGAGCGGGTTTTTGGGATTAATTATTAAGCACTTGATAAGATCGGCAATTAATTGTACCCTTATGTGACGAACAATAGAAATGAGAAGAATACAATTAGGTAAGCCATATGAGGAACTTCTTGAAAGTATGGTTGAATCTGGATATTATGCCACAGCGACAGAAGTAATAAGAGACGCTCTACGTCAAAAAATGTTAGATATGAGAAATATCAACATTGTTAAAGTATTAATAGAAGAGGCAGAAGAGGATATTGCACAAGGAAGATTGAATGAAGTTACTCCTGAATTATTTGATAGATTAAAAAAAGAAGCTGTCGAAGAGTTTTATAATTTATAAAATTCAACGTTAAAGTAATTATTGCATGGCTACACAATGGGTATCATAAATAGGCTTTTCCAGAGAACGAATGGGGTATAGAAATTTTGGTGAGAAAAACCAAATTTTAAGTCAAGGGTTTGCGGCCTTAATTGGTTTAGGGAAATGGAGTTTCAAATTGTGTTAAGAATGCAAAAGTGTTTGAGCACTCATAAAACTCTGTCTCTTATACACATCTCCGAGCCCACGAGACAGGCAGAAATCTCGT
>CAJXUU010000070.1 GCA_913061325.1 uncultured Saprospirales bacterium
TCTACACTATCCTCTTCGTCGGCAGCGTCAGATGTGTATAAGAGACAGGCTTTATCATTAGAACTAAATTTAGACTATATAAAAGTAACAATTAATTCATTTACTCTTGAATGAATTAAAAGAAGACAATCTTCTCCTGAGTCATTGAAAATGTCAAAAATTCTATTAAAGATTCTTTTTAAAATTAATTAAGTGTTATATTAAGGAATGATACATTCCAAAGACATTTAAATTTAATAATTTTCTATATCTTAAATACTAACGTTAAACTAGATTACTTTTTCTTGCTAACCTAAAAATGATACTATGAAAAATTTCCAAAACAAACAAGTTGACAAGGATATCAAAAAGGCAGTAAAAAATATTCCTTCAGTCAAAGAATATATGACCCAAAAATTGATCACTTTTAAAAAGGATACTGACATTAATGTTGTTGTGCAATCATTACTAGATAATAGGATTTCTGGAGCTCCTGTTCTCGACAATAATGGTCAAGTAGTCGGATTAATTGACGACAAAGATTGTTTGAATGTTTTAATAGGAAATGCATACAATCGATTGCCCACGGCCACAGATACAGTTTCCAATTATATGTCAAATGTGATGAAGTCCATTAGTATCAATACAAATATTTTGGATGTAGCTTTAGTGTTCGTTTCTTCGCCTTATAAGAGATTATTGGTCATGGATGATGACAATAAATTAGTAGGACAAATTAGCAGAAGGGATGTTCTGCGTGCCATTATTGAGTTACATTAGTATTCATTTTTTGCTAGCTTCTAAAGATAGGAAAGCAGAAAGTTTCTAAAACTACTTTATACTAAAAAAATCAATTTGAATTAATAAAAATATTGTTTGTTTAAAACAAGAAAGTAGCCCTAAAATGGCTGCTTTCTCCTAAAATATATGAACCACAATCATATTATTTTTCATATATATATTAAGTGCGCATTGAAGCAATATATCATTATTCATTTGCTATGATGATTTAATCGATTTCACAAAATTGCGAAACCTTGATTCAATTAATCCGTTGAAGTTTTCTTCGGTTAACTTTATATTATCAGATAATTTAGGATTTAATATTTGACTTTCATCTTTCACTAATGAAATTGAAAATGCTTCCATATTTTTAATGAAATCCCCACCAATATTTTTAGCATCTCTTAAAACCTGAGCATATCCATACTTGCCATTCTTCTCATCATCATTCGTTTCACAACTCACAGCAAAATGAATCGGCTTTGATGCATTAACACATTTTTTAAGAATACTTATTAATGGAGAAATCAAAAGTCCAGCCCAGACAGGGCCAAAGATTACTACTTCATCATGTTCTTCTATATCTTTCTGAGAAGTTCCTGTTCCAACACTAATCTTAAATCTCGACATCAATAATAGTATAAGCAAGACATTAATTTTGGGAGTAATATTCCTTACACTACTATTGCCTAATTCCTTCGCTAATTTTTCAGCGAGAAATTTATTATTTCCAGTCTTTGAATAAAAAAGGATTAAATACTTTTTCATTGGGTTGTTTTACAACTAAACATTAAATGTCACTAGTGCTGTGTCAAGCGATAAGTGATGGGCTGGATTTGAGTGAATTTTAAGGTTGGGCAAGGCAGATATTCTTGATTTTAGCGGGCTAAATGAAAGAATATCTAACGCAGCACAGGTTTAAAATAGATCAAATACACCCCTCAATTTGTCCTTGACATAACACTAGTTCAAAACAAAAATCCAAGCTGAAATCCAAGCTTTGGTTTAACTCCCTTATATTCAGGATCAAATACACTTACATCTTCGTAATAATCGTTTGGGTTTATGATGTCAGTTTTTGTGTCTGTTAAATCAGAATACTTAACCCCTCCTCCGATATAAAAATCAATTAATATCTTTTTTGTGATATCTATTTGTACTCCTATGATAGCACCACCTTCTACAGAAGTCACATCTTTCGTCATACCCAAAGTGACAGACTCCATCTTTTCCATGTCCCACCAATAAAACTGATAATCTTCAGTATAATCCAAATATTGGGCATATACCCCTGTATATAAACCGACATTGTGAAATCCAAGAAAGACAGACTTTTCATCACTTCTTACATGAGAAAGATAAAATCTGTATTGAGCTCCTAATTGAAATCCTTCTTTCGATTCCATAATATCATCTTTTAGATAGATGGACGGTAGTAAAACCAAACTAGAGGATCTGTCCCCAAAATATCTTTCATATGACATTTCAAATTGGGCGCGGCTAAATTCTACTGGACTGATCTTTATAGCATTTTTCTGATCAAAGTGATCACTCTGACTATTAGCACAAAATGGTATAAGTATAATTAAGAATTGAAGTATAATCTTCATGATATATTTTTCTTTTTTAATAAAATAATAATTTTAAGTATTCTACTATAGTCGAATAGCTTTCTCGTCTATTATGAACTCGAGGACATCCTTCGAAGTTATAATCCCCAACAACTTTTCATCGGTTACTACTGGAAGTGCATGAAAATCGCCTTGCAACAATAATTCAATTGCATAATCGACAGAATGTTCAGGGGTAACCACGACAGGCTTTGGTGTCATGATCTCTGCAGCAGTTGTCACAAACAGAACTTTTTTAGTGTACGCCTTTCCTGATGAATTCTGAGATAACTGTAGCGACTTCTTATATAAGTCTGTTTTAGATATTATTCCCAATAGGTTCTTCCATTCATCAACTACAGGAAGATGATCAAAGTCATTGTCCTTCATCTTCTGGATGACTTTAGTTACACTATCCTTATCATTAACCGTGACAGGGTTTGATGTCATTATATTTTTTGTCGTTGGGTACTTTTTCATGATTGAGAGATTTTATAAAGTAGCTAAAAATGGAGATAACTCTTCCTCTTGTGAAACAAACGTCCTGATATATCTGATGTAAGCCTCTCTTATAGCTTCACCATGATCACATAAATCATATTTGAGATAATCATTGCTTTCGACAGCCATATTGAATTTTTCCAAAGCTTCCTGAAGATGGATTTTTGCCATAGTTTGAATCTTATAACCAAGTTCATTATTGCCAAAAAGTTCAATTGATGGATAGTGCAATCGGACCATTTCCCAATCAGCATTCATACAATCCACCATCATTTTAAATTCTCCCCATTCATAAAGGTCTAGTTTCGGATCTATGGCTGCTTTAGTAGTGTAATACATATTCTCTTCGTAATTCCAGAGGTGATATAGATAAGTATCATAATCATCTTCTGTTTCCATCATTATATATTGACCTTTCAGATCACGTAACTTATCTAAAGACCAATCTTCGCTCTCTTTTAGAATCTGATCAGCGTATACCCCTAGATTTCTCATAAGATCTTGTAAATCCAAAAATTCTTCATCACAATACATTTTTGTACTTCCTGCGATTCTATTCTTAAGCTCATTTGTATGCACATTTGCGAGTTCTTTTTCTCCAATGTATAGATCATACTCTATGGAAGAAAACAAAAGCTGGATTGCACTAAAATCATCAATCTCCACTAATTGTGCCTCCGGCAAATTACCAGGTTCATCTTCACAACTATATAGGATAGGAAGAATAATAACGAGTACAAAAAGTAGTGTGTATTTCATGGAAGTGAATTTTAATTTAGTCAATAAAAAGTAAATGGATAATCAGGGCGTCTACCTGTTGATGATCCATCACTTTTCCAATATTAAGCTACTTCGATGAGTTTTGCTTTAGATATTGTAACTTCCCTTTCGGGAATTGTCAGTATCAGTTCTCTGTTTTTATAATTGGCTTCAATTGACTCTTTTTTGGTATTTTCGGGTATTGAAAATGATCGCTTAAACGAACTATAACTGTATTCTTTCCTAGTAAAATTATCTTCTTGAGTTTCGGCTGACTTTTCTTTCTTAGAAGAAATTGTCAATACGTTATTTTCAATCTCTATATTGAAATCTCCTTTCTCTAGACCGGACACTGCCATTTTGATTGTGTAGAATGAATCTTCTTCGGTTTCATTAACAGCCGGAATATTAAAAGATTGTTCTTGCAATAATAATGAATCATCAAAAATTGTATCCATTAAGTTACTCCAGTTGGGAATCAACGATCTGTTATACATGATAAGTGACATAACTAAATGTTTAATTGTGATAATAACTATTTTTTTCACTTCAAATATCAAGGCAAATCGCTGGTTTATAGCTGATTCTGATCATCATGAAAGGTGATTGTTGTCATTATTTAAGGCTTAAAAAAAGAATAGCCTTTTCGATATTTCGAAAAGACTATTCAGGATTACAAAACTTTGTTTTATATCCTCTATTCTGGTAGAACCATCAGAGGGATATTTGTCTTTGCTAATTCGGCAGCAGTGTTACCGACAGTGAGTAGTTTTTGTAAGAAACTCTTATCTCTCCTTACCATTATCAACATCCCGATATTTTGCTCTTCTGCATATTTCTTAATCGTAGTTATAGTGTCTTCTCCCTTTTCAATAATCACTTCGCCCATTATATCCCCAAGGTATTCTGAAATGAACGGATCAAATGGTATCATCTCATCTTCATTCTCAACATGTAATATATCAATCTTCTGTGACAGAAATTTTGCAAACATCAATGGCACTTTGAAAACTTCCGCTTTGTCCAATACTTTATTATCTAGTGCTAGTACTATCTTATTATTCGTCAATTTGTGTTTGACAGTCTCAGGAATAGCCAAGATCGGAATAGAAGTTTTGCCAGCTAGCTTTTTAGTAGTACTTCCTAACAATATTGTTCTAAGACTATTTCCTCCTTGTGTGCCCATAACTATAAGATCGATCTCAAAGTTTTTAGCATATTTCAGTATTGCGTTAACTGTATTTCCTTTCATTATCTTAGTAATGGGTAGATTATCATTTCTGACAAGTGATCCCATGCCAGCAATAAGTTTTTGCATGTCTTCTTCATGATTCTCCCTTACTATATCCTCCATAGAGATTAACGTAGAAGAACTTTTACTCACTAGATAAACTGATAAAACATGGATCTCTGCACCCAGCTCATTGGCTAAATTCATCGCATATTCTAGAGCAATGCCAGAATGCTCCGAAAAATCTGTTGGACAAAGTATTTTCATTATGATTGATTTAGTTTTATAATTAATAAATGAAGTGGTTTAAAACATAGTATTAGTTGTCTTCATGATAAACAAGGACAGGGAGGTGAAATTCCTGGGCCATTCTAACAGAATTATGAGATTTAAAAAAATTCTTGAAAAATCCTTCTTTTCTATGAACCATGATAAGCATATCAGATTTTTCAAAGAGGCAATAATCCTTTATTGTAGTATGAACATCTACACCTTCTATTGTCTTAATTTCAAAAGAAAAAGAAGGATCATGATCTTCGAAAAGTTCTTCAACAATCTCAGATTTTTGAATTAGTACGTCTTTCTTATTTTCAGTATTTACATGGATAAAGTCCGATTTTGCTTTCAAAACTGAATTCAATTCCCAGTACCCTTCGAGCGCATCTTCTAGATCAGATTTTTCGTCGAATGCAAATACGATTTTCTTGGGTTTGTTGAACTTTACATTCTCATGGATAAGCAAGACAGGACAATGAGCTGTGCGAAGCGTAATAGCCGATGCAGACCCTAGCATTTTGTCAAATAAACTATGCTTATCTCGAGTGCCCATGATAACCATATCATAATCATTAACAGATGCATATTCAGCTATAGTGAACCCTGGAAGACCAAACTTTACTTCTTTTTGAATTTTGACCTTCGGAATATCTATGCCCAATTCACTTGGATAGGTTTCATGAAAGTATCCTAACTTTTCTAATGCTGCAGCCTTCTTAGACTCCATTAAATCAAATACTAATGTGTCATCAAAATTAAATGCTCCATTTATTACATGTAGCAATGTGATCTCAGAGTCAGGAAACAACTCACTAAAATTTGCTGCATAATTAAAGGCTGCAAATGAAGTCTTAAAGAAATCAATTGGAACTAATATTCTAAACATAATATCATTTATTGAGATAAAGTAATGGGGTTCTAGTATAGGCTACATTAAGAAGATCATAAGTAGTTATCATTCCGATCAGCTTGTTGTCAACAGTCACAGGTAAGGCATGAAATAGGTTCTCCTTAAAGATATCTGCACACATTTCTAATGTATCTTCTGGTCCTATTTTTACAAGTATTCTATTCATCCTGTCACTTGCTGTGTGGCTATTGAGGATTTGTTCATTTGCCATGATAGATGTCTTGAGATTGAGATTTGTTCCCCAGTCCTTAAGAAGCTGAACATCATTCTTGGTTAATATTCCTAACAGGTTATCTTTATCATCAACAATAGGAATATGATTGAAATTATGTTGAATCAGTAATTTTTCAACCGTTAACATTACATCCTTTTGATTGACAGTGACCACATCACTTGTCATTACATCCTTGACCTTAATTTGGAGAAGTTCTAAAGTATCCATTATATCACATTTAATATAGTTCTGAAATATTTGATCAAATCAAGGTTGGTTACGATCCCGACCAGTTCTTCATTCTCTTTGACTGGTAAGCAATTGATTCTTCTTTCTGTCATTATATCAATGACTTCAGAAACCAAAGTATCAGACTCAATACAATGTGGTCGCGAAGTCATGATTTCGTCTACAGTAGACATTTGATATTTCTTAGTTCTTAGGAATTCATCAAAAGAATTATTAGCGACGCCTTCTAGAAATAATAGATCTCCGAGGCTTATTATTCCACGTACTTCTCCCATCACAGCAACAGGAATATGATGGATATCATACTCATCAAATAGATCCTTTGCCCGCTGGATTTTATCTTTTGGATGCAATGTTTTAAGGTTTGTACTCATTATTTCACTAACCGCAATGTTTATATTGTTATTCATAATGATGCTATTTATTATTAATACAGGTTCAGTTAATTATTTCAGTATTAAAACGGGACAATCAATCTCCCCTACAGCTGTAAGTGCTGCATTTGGAACGAAAAGCTTTTTTAAGGGATGTCTTTCTCTATTGCTCATGATGAGCATATCAGGATCTACACGCTCCATATAATGTCTAATTCCAGCATCTACACTGTAGTCACGGTAAAAGGCCGATTCTGATTTATATGGTGCTACTAACTTTTCGAATTCCTTTAATACTGATGTCATAAGTACTCTTGGTTGAGAAAAGAAACTAGACGTATTTACGCTCATGAGGTGAATTACGGCATCACTAGATGGTTTTACGAGTTCCAACGATCGGGTTAGGGTTTCCCGATCTTTTAAATCTAAATTCGAAGCAAAAACCAAATTATCAAACTTATAATCTCTCATCTTGGACTTAATTACTAGTACCGGAACATCTACTTTTTTGACAACTTGCTGAGTAGTTGATCCCCACACACTATCGCTCTCATCCATTCCGGTAGATCCCATGATTATTAGATCTATATTTTGAGAGTTGACGATATCAAGAACACCTTGAACGATCTCTACCGCTCCAATGATTAGGTTTACTTTCACTCCTAGTTCATTTGCTTTTTGTTTCCATCCATCAAGTTTGGTATTGATGATTTTGTTCTTTCTATTTCTAATAAATAATTCTGGCCCTGAATCTAACTCATACATGATATGGTCAGATGATTTTAAAACATGATAAATCTCTAACTCAGCGTTATGTTTTTTAGCAAAAACCAATGCAGCGTCAATAGCGTGATTTGCTATCGCGGAAAAATCTGTTAGCGTTA
Source organism: uncultured Saprospirales bacterium (assembly GCA_913061325.1). Lineage (GTDB taxonomy): Bacteria > Bacteroidota > Bacteroidia > Chitinophagales > Saprospiraceae > CAJXUU01. The sequence continues at coordinate 7,771 of CAJXUU010000070.1, forward strand.
GTATTTTTTTCATTTCTATCTGATTGTTGACCAAATATTCAAAAGAAATAGGCACCTCTATCATGATTTAAATCATACTAGACTGTGATTCTCATCACCATCACCATCACCATCATCGTCATCGTCATAAGAATTGTAGAGTATTACAATAGTGAAAAATTCTAGTGATAAAGTGAGTGAATATCACTATTGGGGTTAATCCCTCAAGAGATTTCTTGAGGGACTTTTATATAAAGCATAATTTATGTACTTATGGAAAAATTTAATTTCATATTTTTGTTTCTCGTATTGATCGCTGAAATTGCAGGTGCGATTGGTGGATTTGGTTCTTCCGTTTTTTTTGTTCCAACAGCCAATATTCACTTCATCTTCGAAACGGTTCTAGGATTAACAGCTGAATTTCATGTCTTCAGTAACATTAGTTAAGATTGCTTTATTTCGAAAGGGATTAGATGAAAAGCTGATTTTATATCTTGGAATACCAGCAGTAATATTAGAAGATTCAGTTTATTATTGATATTGTTTGTGGGAGTAATTACGATTATTAATCGTTTAATCAGTGTTGATAGTGTGTAAACCACAACGCACAAAATTGTTTAACAAAGCCATTGAGCAAATAAATTGATTGTAGTAGATTTCTCCACTTAGCTCGAAATTAAAGGTTTAAGGGCATTCTATTCCTCGACTTCACGCGGAATGACAATGCTGATCGACTTCACTCAGAATGACAATGCTAAAAGTGCAATATGATTTACACACGTGTTGATAGATCAATATTTTACAGAGAAAAAACTTTTAAAATTCCCATTACAAATAATGTAAAATTCAAATAAAGGTTAGGATGAAATTTCTTTAGACTTCTTTATTGGCAACACCTTATTTAATTCCTTTTGAGTGTTGATCAATTTTCGTTGTAGTTCGTGTAAATTTCCTGATAAAGGCAGTCTTTCTGGAGCGTTGTGTGTGTTATTTTGAATCAATTCCCTAATCTGTCTGCCCACTTTCCAATGTTCTCGTGCAGCAATTTGTTGGCTAGCATTTTGAAGTAATTTCAGTCGCTCAATGGTTAATGTCACTCGAAAAATATTTGCCGCTAGTTCTGTATTTGACATATAATCATTCATGTCTTTGTGCTGTTGCACCCCTCTACCATCTTTTATTTCAGACATTGTCCGATTGTACATCCCTACATATCCTTCATTCACAAAGTATTGGAAATCTTTGACATGCGCTTTTCTAGCTGCCTTAGCTAGCTTCTTATTGAGTGCAGATAATTCTTCTCTTGCAACAATTCTAGAAAGATAATCCTGATCATAAAGTAAGTGATTCACTTCATCCAATTCATTAAGAAAGTAAGTTCTGGCATTCCTTACAATTGGTTTGCGAGCATCAGCATGAATCGCTATGAGGAAACATGCAAATTTGCTCAATTTGATATTTGGACCCATTTCGGAATTAGACTTTTTGAAGTTGTCTTCAACATCAAGTCCTAATTGCACACAAGTCTTTTTGGCATTGGTTATTGTATTCGTAAGCGTCTTGAGATTTTTATATCCTAATACCTGAGCATACCAACTACCCCACCAATAATAATGGTCTTTTTCTATAAAGGCAAATGCCTCTAGTCGATGCTTTTTTGATGCCGGCTGATTCATTGTTTTACATTTTGTGAAGTTATAGACTTGACGCATTTCTTGATCAACTTGGTAGCCCAATCATAATGACTACTTGTATTTGAAATAAGATATTCTGCCAATGAAGTAGATCCTGTCCATTTGTATTTCTTCTTTGTGAATAATTCATCATCGTTATGACTAGCTATGATTCTTGACAGTTCATCATGCGATGACTTGAATGCTGCTTTCACATCTTTATAAGTATGATCCTTATATTTTAGATTTATTTCCTGATTCAATAAAGGAAGTGTCCTCCAAGTATATCCCGAAGCAGGCATCTCAGGCTGTTTACCATTCATCCCCTCCTCATACCATGAGATCATCATAAGATGCCAATGATGCAAATGTGCTATCACATCTCTCACGTTTCGATTTAGAGTTCCAGGATTAAATTCAGTATTTATAATTTCATCAGAAAGACTTTCCAAATAAAGTGTTAACTCTTGGAAACGCAGTTCAATTTGTTCTACTAATTGTTGCCTATTCTTTGGCCTTGGCATATTGTATGAAATTTTAATCGATATTTTGTATGCTGTTCTGTATAATGAAGAGCAAAAGACAAATAACTTGAACTTTCCTATGTTACATTGAATAGTTTAAATTCCTCTGTCAACCCTTTAAACAAATCCAATTGTCTATCTACTAATTCTGCAATTCCTTGGTGATAATTATACTTTTGATCGTTGACCAATTCAAAACAACTCCCTCCTATAATATCACTATGTAGTTGACATTTCTGAATTCGGTTTTTTATGCGCTCTATCTCATTCCGATGAATGCTAAACTGGTTTTGGAAATGCTCCTTTCCAATGTTCTTATCTGCATTTCTGACACTTCCAAGAATAGCTTCCATTTCAAAGATCTCATACTTCATATCATTCAATTCACTGTTCCATATTTGATGATCTGCATCTAGCTCTATTACAGTAGAAATATTATTCATATCGATAATTTTAGAGTTTATACTTATGTCAAAGATCAAGTATTTAATATCAAATCAAAATGACTGAGATCATTTACATAAGTGACATTCATCACTAGCAATCAATGTATTATAACTGAATATTGCAGTATCAATAATACTAAAAGTCATGCGAATCTTTATATTTTTTTGTATTGTAATTGTGATGTCTTGTACTCCTCCAGTAGTATTCGATCAGGCGTATCCTTCAGATCAGGAGGATTTAAAATCTATACCTAAACAATATCAAGGAGCATTTATTTGCGAGAGCGATAGTGCTTTGGTCATTATATCAGATTCTAGTATTACCCTTCATAGAGAACACTACTTCAATACTAAAATCAAATATGTAGAGGAACGAGAGGAATGCAAGATAGTAGATGATAAAATGTACGTGTCAGGTCGATTAGAGTGTCTCCCTATTTCTATGGTAAATGATAGTATGGTGAGAGGGACATTCCAAGAAACAGATACACTATTCATAATGGAACAAGGCTCAGTCGCTAGACTTTATAATGGGCATCTTGTCATCAATCAAAAAATCAAACATAGGGAATGGGCAATAAGTCTATTATCTCCAGAAGATGGTGGAGATTTAACTTACAAATCAATAACTGAGAAAACAAAAATAAAAAATGTTGCTAAGGTTACGCACACTACTGACATCAAAGTCAATAAGGGTAAAAAACCAAGGTATAAAGTAAGGCCTACCATGAAAGAATTTGATGAGTTGCTTACTGATGATAAAGTCTTTATTGAGTGTGAGTACCTAGCAAGAGTGAATCTGGAAGGTTTATTTCTAAACTAAAATTATTTAATCATGAAAATGAACATTGGTAAATTAGATAGGCTGATCCGAATCATCATAGGTGGAGCATTATTCTTAGCTTTTTTGAATGGAACATTCACCGGTCCAGTGGCAATAGCAGCACTTGTAGTTTGTGCTATCATGATGCTAACAGCAATCATGGGCACTTGCCCTCTTTACAGTTGGATGGGTTGGAATACATTAGATAAAAAAAATATTAATTAACAAATAAATACACACAAATAATATGAAAAAAAGAGCACAAGTATCAACGATCATGACCTCTAACCCTATCACAGTCAACTTGACTAACAATGTGAAAGATGTAGCAAAAATATTCGAAGAGAAGAACATCCGACATATTCCTGTTGTGTCAGGAAACGAACTTTTGGGAATGATAAGTAAAAATGATATCGAAAGAATTTCATTTGTTACTGGCAACCAAGATTCCCACGTAAACACTCAGGTTTATGATAGTTTGAAAATAGAGCAAATTATGACTAAGCAGCTTGACACGGTGAAGGCCGAAGATGAAATCAGAGATGCTGCGCAATTATTAGCTAGCGGTAAATACCATGCTTTACCAGTAATGGACTCTGGAAGCCTAGAAGGTATAGTTACATCTACTGATGTAATAAATTATCTGTTAGAACAGTATTAGAATTAATCCTAGAAAACTCACCCATGAGCTACACAGAACAATATGATCATATCAAATCGGTATTACGAAAATTAGGAGGTGTCAGTCCAGACATGATTCAACATTTTGGAGCATTGCACAAATCGTCGACTAAGTCAGGAGCACTTCCAAACAAAACCAAGGAATTGATAGCACTCGGTATATCTATCTCAATAAGATGTAATGAGTGCATCACTTATCATCTCAATGACGTAATAAAAGCTGGTGCAACAGATGAGGAAATCATAGAAACCATCAACGTATCTGTTATGATGGGTGGAGGACCTGCCCTTATGTATGCTACTCATGCTTATGAAGCATTACGAGAGTTTAGGGCCCTTAAATAGAAAATATTTTCTGTGTGCAATATTTCAGAGAGGCATGATTTAGATCATGCCTCTTCTTGATTTAGGTCATCGTAGAGATAATGAGTCATAATTACCTTGCATCCATAATTAATGATCTAATTCATGCAAATAATTCTATACATCATCATAGTGAGTCTACTTGTGGCTGGAGGGTTTCTTTTAGCTTTTTTTTGGGCTGTAAATGATGGCCAATACGAAGATGATTTCACACCATCAATGCGAATACTAATTGACGACGATATGTTATCACCAATTGATAAAGATCAACACAATAATAATTTAGTAAGTAAAAACAAATCAAACCAACATGTCTAAAATTGAAAACTTTAGTTACGATAATAAAATCGTAAGAGACTTTGGTATAGCCACTACCATTTGGGGAATAGTAGGTATGCTCGTCGGTCTATGGGCAGCCTTACAACTTGTATGGCCAGAGTTCAACGTGACACAGTATTTCACATTTGGTCGTATACGTCCATTGCATACGAATGCTGTGATTTTTGCCTTCGTAGGTAACGGGATTTTTATGGGAGTCTATTACTCTCTCCAACGATTACTCAAGGCTCGAATGTATAGTGATCTCTTATCCAAAATCCATTTCTGGGGCTGGCAACTAATTATTGTTGCTGCTGCCATCACTTTACCTTTAGGAATCACAAGTTCTGCAGAATACGCTGAGTTAGAATGGCCTATTGATATTGCGATTGCATTGATTTGGATCGTATTTGGTTTAAACATGTTTGGTACTATTCTAAAAAGAAGAGAAAACCACTTGTATGTGGCGATTTGGTTTTACATAGGAACATGGGTGACAGTGACACTCTTACATGTGATCAAAAATCTAGAGATTCCAGTACATATGTGGGATAGTATTCCAGTATTTGCAGGAGTCCAAGATGCACTGATTCAATGGTGGTATGGACATAATGCAGTTGCATTTTTCTTAACCACTCCGTACTTAGGTTTGATGTATTACTTCTTACCTAAAGCCGCAAACCGGCCGGTATATTCCTATAAATTATCTATCGTTCACTTCTGGGCATTGATATTTATATACATATGGGCAGGACCGCATCACTTACTATACACTTCACTCCCCGATTGGGCTCAATCTCTCGGGACAGCTTTTAGCATCATGCTTATCGCTCCATCATGGGGTGGTATGTTGAATGGATTATTAACGCTAAGGGGTGCTTGGGATAGGGTAAGAAAAGATCCAATATTGAAATTCATGGTAGTTGCGGTAACTGCTTATGGTATGGCTACACTTGAAGGTCCACTAATGAGTATCAAGTCTGTCAATGCGATCAGTCACTATACCGATTGGACAGTAGGGCACGTACATATAGGTACACTTGGTTGGAATGGTATGTTGACATTCGGAATACTATACTGGTTATGGCCAAGGTTATACGGAACTAAATTATTCTCTGTCAAGATGGCCAATACGCACTTCTGGTTAGGTACACTTGGTACATTATTCTATACAGTACCACTTTATTGGGCTGGATGGACACAAAGTTTAATGTGGAAGAAATTCACAGCTGATGGATTCTTAGCTTATGGAAATTTCCTAGAGACGGTAACTCAGATATTACCTATGTACATGCTAAGAGCACTAGGAGGTACGATATATGTAGTCGGAGTACTGATCATGGCTTACAACTTATATAAGACAAGTAGAGCTGGATCTCTTATTGAAAATGTAGACTCTTCTGCTCCAGCGAGAGAGAAGTATGTTCCAAAACATAAAGAGCATTGGCATAGATGGATAGAAAGAAGACCTATCCAGATGTTGATTATAAGTGCAATAGTTGTCGTTATTGGAGGATTAGTTGAAATATTCCCAATGTTAGTCATAGACAAAAATGTACCCAAAATTGCAAGTGTCATGCCTTATACTCCGCTAGAATTGGAAGGTAGAGATCTTTATATCAAAGAAGGTTGTATAGGTTGTCACTCACAGATGGTGCGACCGTTCAGATCAGAAACTGAGCGATATGGTGAATTCAGTAAGTCAGGAGAGTTCATTTATGATCGACCATTCTTATGGGGAAGTAAACGAACTGGACCAGATCTTCATCGTGTAGGTGGTAAATACCCTCATAGTTGGCATTATAACCATATGCTAGAACCAGAGAGTTTGTCACCAGGATCTATCATGCCTGCATATCCTTGGTTGTTGGATCAGGATCTAAATACAGATTATACTGCGGCTAAAATCAAAGTACTTAAGATGTTAAATACTCCTTATCCTTCTGGATTTGAAGACAGAGCTGTTGATGATCTAAAAGCACAAGCAAAGCGCATAGCTGATGAAATGAAAGAGCAAGGAGTAGAGCAAGAAGGACTTGAAAACAAAGAAATCGTAGCACTCATTGCTTACTTACAAAGATTAGGTACGGATATAAAGCCGAAGTAAAAAACGGCAAATCATAAAACTGAAAAAACTAGATCATGTACAAATACATATTGGAATCTGCAGGTAATATCAATTGGATGGCATTGTTTGCCTTGATTACCTTCTTTATCGTATTCACAATGTCCATTTATTTGGCATTTGTCAAGGACTCAAAAGAGTTGCAGCATATTGCTGCCCTACCCCTTGAGGAAGACGAAACTATTAGCGAAGCATAACTATCTCCAAATGAAAAACAAATATATATTTCGATCAATTCCGGTCATCACATTGAGTCTATTGCCAGGAGTAATGATGGCAGCTGGTAAACAACCTTCAAATCCAATTGCAAATTGGGTGATGCAAAACATCATTTTTGTAATGGGTGCGATCATAATTATAGGTGTGGCAATCACGCTCTGGAATCTTGCAATGACGCTCATAGAGCACAATCGTAAAGAAGCTTTACGAGCTCAAGGCATCGACCCTGCACCAAGAACTGCCCCTAATGCTCAATCGTGGATATCCAAAATGTACGATAAAGCTTGGAGTCTTGTCCCTATGGATAAAGAATCCGATATCGATCTTGGCCATGACTATGATGGCATTCGAGAATTAGACAATAATTTACCACCATGGTGGCTATATGGGTTCTACCTTTCAATAATAGTAGGGATCGGGTATATCTATGTCTATCACTTTTCTGATCTCGGATACAGTCAACTTGAAGAATATGAAATAGCAATTCAGGAAGGCGAAGATCAAAAAGCAGAATTCGCAGCAAGACAAACTAACGCTATAGATGAGAAAAATCTGGTTGCTCTTACCGATGCAGATGCTTTGGCAGTAGGTCAGAAAATATATGTAGCGAGTTGTGCAGCATGTCATGGTCCTGATGGTCAAGGTACTATCGGCCCAAATCTTACAGATGAATACTGGGTTCATGGTGGACATGTAACAGATATATATGCCTCAATCAAAAATGGTGTGCCAGAGAAAGGTATGATTGCTTGGAAATCTCAACTACAGCCTTCTACAATTGTCAAAGTAGCAAGTTATATTATGAGTCTCAAAGGAACTAACCCACCTAATCCTAAGGCAAAGCAAGGTGAACTTTACGAAGAGCCACTTGCTATAAATTCAGAAGACAAATAGGATAATGAGTGAAATCAATCCAGATATAGAAATTCCAGACGAAGAACGATATCGAGACCAAATCTCAACAGTAGATAGTTTTGGAAAACGCATTTGGATTTATCCTAAGAAACCGAAAGGTAGATTTTATGATTATCGTAAATATGTTTCTTATGTATTATTGATAATCTTGTTTGGTCTTCCTTTTATTGAATGGAATGGCAAACCCTTTGTTCTTCTGAATATCCTAGAGACAGAATTTATCATTTTTGGAGTTTATTTTGCGCCGCAAGATTTTCATCTATTCGTGATAGCGATGCTAATCTTTGTGATAATAATTGCACTTTTTACTGTCGTTTTTGGACGTTTATTTTGCGGCTGGGTGTGTCCTCAGACCATATTTATGGAGATGGCATTTCGGCGTATCGAATACTGGATCGAAGGAGATGCCAATGCTCAGAAAAGACTAGCAAAGTCACCTTGGAATACCACTAAAATATGGAAAAAAACTCTTAAACAAGCTATATTCATAGGTATTTCGGTCATGATAGCTCATACATTTCTATCCTATATTATTGGAATAAAAGAAGTGTGGCAGATTGTAACCGATCCAATTGGAGATCATTTTGGAGGCTTTATTGCTATGGTTATTTTCACTGGCACATTCTATGGAGTATTTTCAGTAATGAGAGAGCAAGTGTGTACTACGATTTGTCCTTACGGTAGATTACAAGGAGTATTATTAGACGAAGATTCATTGGCCGTATCCTATGATTTCGAAAGAGGAGAACCTAGAGGTAAATTGGTAAAACCTAAAAAGAAAAAGAAGCCAAAACAAAGTGATTGTAATAATGGATGTAGTTCCTGTAAGACTGGAAATGAACCATGTCCTACAGACGCTTTAACCACCATGTTTAGTGATATTACCGAAGTACCTCCACCTAAAGGAGACTGTATCGAATGTAGCCTCTGTGTGCAAGTCTGTCCTACGGGAATAGATATCCGAAACGGTGTACAGTTAGAATGTGTCAATTGTACCGCCTGCATGGATGCATGTGATGAGGTAATGGTTAAGATCGGAAAACCGGAGGGACTCATCAGAATAGATAGCTATAATGGGATAGTTAAGAAAAAGACATCTATTTGGAATACAAGAGTGGCAGCCTATTCGCTTGTGCTTGTAGCACTGATGGGATTAGAGTCATTTTTATTTATCTCCAGATCTGAGGTAGAAACCTTACTTTTAAGGACACCTGGAATGCTATATCAAAAAACAGATGATGGCTACATCAGTAACTTGTACAACTATCAACTGATAAATAAATCAGATAAAGAGGTAGAAGTGACATTTGGAGTTGAAGGTATGGAGTATATCATATTTGAACCTGTCGGGGCACCACCTACTACTGTGGAGAATAAAGTAACTGAAGGCGCATTGTTTATCAAGATACCAAAAGATAAAATAACACAAAGAAGCACCAAACTAAAAGTCAACGTATATGGTGATGGCGAAATTATAGATGAGGCTACCACTACATTTTTAGGACCAACTAAATAAAATAGATATGTTTAGCAATTTTCACTGGGGACACGGGATTACAATTTTCTACATCATATTTGTAGGAATAGTGGTAACTGCATTAATAGCAAGTTTTAGTGTTGACCATTCATTGGTTGTTGATGATTATTATGCTACAGATCTAGCATATCAATCACGCTTTGACAAGGTAAAAAACTCTAAGCAATCACCAATGCTTCATATTTCAAAAGATGTAAGCGCACATGAAACCACTATTCAACTAAAGACAGACAAGGCAGTAAAAGGAAGCGCACAATGGTATAGACCATCTGATCAATCCGCTGACTTCGTCGTGGAGCTTAAAGGCAAAGAAACAACAGTCTCAACTGAAAAGCTCCTCAAAGGAAAATGGATACTCAAAGTGGAATGGACTATAGATGGTAAGACATCTTATGCTGAAGAACAAATATTCGTAGACTGATGTGGTACGTGGCATTCACACTTGGTTTATTTGGCAGTTTACACTGTGTAGGTATGTGCGGTCCACTCGCTATTGCATTCTCCAATAAAGATGAAAATAGCAAGCCTCAGAATGTCGCATCTGCCCTATCCTATAATCTTGGACGAACGGTTACCTATTCCCTGCTGGGGTTGTTCTTTGGAACATTAGGAAGCATCTTACTTATAGCTGATTTACAGAAAGCCATATCTATCATTCTGGGTATTCTTTTGATCATTTCATTCTTGTTTACTATAGACATAGATCATACGATAAGTAATCATCGTTTTCTTCGCTCTTTCTACAGCCGCATTAGGAGTCTCTTATCCAACATGATGCAAAAATCTCAAGATTTTCATCCATTCCATCTCGGTATGGCCAATGGACTTTTGCCTTGTGGGTTGGTTTATCTAGCATTGGCTGGATCATTGGCAACCGGAAATATGATAGGAGGAATGGGATTCATGTTTTCATTTGGAATAGGTACTTTACCAATGCTATTTGCCTTGACCACGGGTATTGGTTTCTTTCCGCTTTCAGCAAGGACTAGATTTCGAAAGATATTACCTTATGTGACCTTAGTTTTTGGTTGCTTTCTTATTTATCGAGGAGTGATGGTGGACATGCCTGTCGAATTGAATTTTTGGGAGGCACTGAAGAATCCAATTTTGTGTCATTGAGTTAAATTGCAACCTATGGTGTAGACCTTTGAATCTAAGTGCGACAAAATGTAGATAAACGATGAAATTAAAAGCACAGAAATACTTTAATTCTTTGGAAAATTTATCAAAATAAACGGACTCCTATTTTATGAAATGAAAGCTTGATTTTTTTTGCTTCTTGATACATTTTATAAAGCTAACGATACCCACATAGTAGTCGATTGGTTCTTTTTTGCCCCTTGATTAGAATCAGGTGAGAGTATGATCTGTATCATCTAATTCGAAGGTCACCAATACTATTTTTGGCACATGAAAACAATCATAACACGAATAGCAAAGATGAAAAATTTATTATCACTTTCATTTGTAGCTCTAATCTTTTTATCATTTGTCACTTACCAAAATTTCAATTCAGATTATGAGGTAGATAGTGATTTTTCGATGAAGATAATCGGGAGTTCCAATGTCCACGATTGGGAATCCACTATTAATTCTTTAACGGGTTATGCCTCGGTAACCCTCGGTGAATCTGGGGACATTCAAATTAGTGATTGCACGGTGAGCATTCCCGTAAATTCTATTAAAAGCAGCAAAGGCAAACAAATGGATAAAAAGACCATGAAAGCCTTGAAAGAAAAGGAATTCCCAACCATAGATTTCACGTTGTTGAGCTTCGGGAATGTAGTCAAAACGGATAATAAATTCACCGCTGATGCCAAAGGCAATTTAAGTATAGCTGGTGCAACAAAGGAAATTGACATGATTATCAATGGGAATCAGCTTGAGAATGGAAGGATTGAAATCCAATGTTCGAAAGATATGAAAATGACGGATTTTGAGATCAAACCTCCAACTGCCCTTTTAGGAACCATGCGAACGCATGATGAAATAACCATTGAATTTCGAGTGGTTTTGAAAAATCCCTAATCCTAATATCACCCTATTCCAAAAAAAACATAGATACTAGTTGCCAATAGCAATTACCTAATATCTATAAAAACATATACATACCTTAATCAACACTTAATTATTAACTTATGAAAAACTCAATTGTAGTATTAAAATTATTTGTAGCTATTTTCGCGACGGCACTTGCCACAAATCTATTTTCACAAAGAGCACAAATAGATAATTTTAGAACCTATGACAAAGATGGGCTGAATGTTTTTGAAGCTCCAAAAGATATGGAAACGTCATTCGATGGGATCAGACTACGTATAGGTGGAGCGTTCACGCAGCAGTTTCAAGGCCTGAGTCATGAGAATACTGCATTTTCAGATTCAACCGGAGTACTTAACCCACTTTATCCTCTAGGAAAAGGTTTTAATTTGGCGACAGCTAATTTGAACATTGATGTCCAATTGGAAGATGGGATTACCTTGAATATGATTACTTATTTATCCTCACGTCACCACTCAGAAGCATGGGTAAAAGGAGGATTTATTCAATTTGACAAATTGCCCTTTATTAAAAATGAGACCATTACGAATCTTATGAAAAAGGTCACCATTAAGATCGGACACATGGAGGTAAATTACGGTGATGCACGCTTCAGAAGAACCGATAATGGAAATGCAATTTACAATCCCTGTCTCTTATACACATCTCCGAGCCCACGAGACAGGCAGAAATCTC
>CAJXUU010000071.1 GCA_913061325.1 uncultured Saprospirales bacterium
CGAGATTTCTGCCTGTCTCGTGGGCTCGGAGATGTGTATAAGAGACAGAGATGAAAGAGCACTACCAATAATGAAAATTAATAAAAATGTTGATTCTATTTTTGATTTTAAGTTCGAGGACTTTGAATTAAGTAATTATGATCCACATCCACATATTAAAGCTAAGGTTTCTGTATAAATATTTTTTTTATAAAACAGCTACATTTTGTTTATTTAGAAAGCATCTAAATAAGTGAAATACGTGTGGTTTTGTAGCTAAAAAATAATGTTAAACACTACTTTTGCGAAGTATTTAGAGTGAGCTTTTACAATCCTCTGACTATCAAAGATAAATAAGTATTGAAAAGAATTATATAATGATATATAAGCATCTAAACATTAATAAATTGCTAACTCTCTTGTTAGTAATGTTTTCTTTTAGCCTTCATGCCGAGGTTAGCCCTGAAGCTGGTAAGACTGTATTCAAGAATTACTGTGCATCATGTCACAATAAGAATATGGTTTCCGATATGACTGGACCTGCTCTTGCAGGACTAAGTGAAAGGTGGGACTCAGAAGAAGATCTTTATGCTTGGATAAGAAATTCACAAGCAATGATTTTCGAAATAGGTCATCCTAGGGCCTTAGAGTTATGGAATCAGTACAAGCCAAGTGTGATGACGCCATTTCCTAATCTAACGGATGATGAGATAGCTTCGACACTATTATATATAAATGGTGTAGCTGAAGGCACTTTTGGTGCGAAATTAGTGGATGTTACTAATGGGGGAGGTTCACCGACGGAAGAAAGTTCAAATGGATGGCTTTATGCGCTTCTGTTAGGAATCCTTGGATTGTTAGCTGTATTGCTTGCAAAAATCATCAATAACTTAGATGTATTAGCAGCAGCAAAAGAAGGGAAAGATATTCAACAACGGACTGTGATGCAGTCTCTTACTTCTAAAGGAGTAGTTGGGTTCTTAATATTTGGTTTAGTTGTTCTTGCTGGTTACACAACAGTTACTAATGCAACTAACTTGGGTAGACAACAGGGGTATCAACCAGATCAGCCAATCAAATTTAGTCATGAAACGCATGCTGGAATCAATAAAATAGATTGTCAATATTGCCATGATGGTGCTAGAAGATCTAAACATTCAGTTATACCTGCTGCGAATACTTGTATGAATTGTCACAAGGCAATCAAAGTAGGATCGGAATATGGAACAGCGGAATTAACTAAAATTTATGCTTCTATAGGATTTAATCCATCTACTGATAAGTACATGAAAAATTATGAAGACATATCAACAGAAGAATATAAAGAGATTTTCTCGAAGTGGATTGAAGACCAGTACTTAGTAGAAACTGGTTTAGCAGAAATAGATGGAGAAGGTAAGAATATTGTAAGATTACAATGGGACGAGATTGTTTCTTCTCTTACCAATGAGCAAAAGAAAAAAGTACAAGGTCCAATAGAATGGACAAGAGTTCATAACCTACCTGATCATGTTTACTTTAATCATGCTCAACACGTAACTGTTGGTGGTGTAGCGTGTGAAGATTGCCATGGTGCAGTTGATAAAATGGAAGTGGTACAACAACATTCACCTTTATCAATGGGATGGTGTATCAATTGTCACAGAAAGACAGAAGTGAAATTCAAAGAGAATGAATACTATGAATCTTATTCTCAGTACCACGAAGACCTAAAGTCTGGTGCTAAAGATAAGATTACAGTTGCCGATATCGGCGGTCTCGAATGTCAAAAATGTCACTATTAATAAATAGTGCAAATAAATAAGAAACTATAAAATCTGATTAAATCAGAAATAGATATACATAGTCAAACAGCTTTAAATGAAAGATAATACATCGAATATTTGGATAGGAGGAATGGATCTAACAAACGATCCTGAATTCATTGAAATATCTCAAAAAGAGTTTGCTGAACCTACTAATCTTGTAGAAGATCTTGGTAATGAAGAAGTTGCTGCTTCAATGGGTGGTAACAGAAGAGATTTTTTGAAATTCTTAGGATTTGGTTTAGGTGCTGCAACTGTAGCTGCAGGATGTGATATTCCAGTAAAAAGAGCAATCCCATATGTTGTGAAACCTGATTCTATTGTTCCAGGTGTAGCTTCATATTATTCTTCAACATATGTATCTGGTGGAGAATCTCTTCCTATACTTGTTAAGACGAGAGAGGGTAGACCTATAAAAATTGAAGGCAATGTTTCTTCTAATATCACAAATGGTGGTACTTCAGCAAGAGCACAAGCTTCAGTATTGAGTCTTTATGATACATCAAGATTCACAACACCAAAGATAAAATCATCAGGTGGATGGGCAGCAAGTAATTGGGCAGATATAGATAAAGCCGTATCTGCTGCTTTAGCATTAGCAAAAGGAGTAAGAGTTGTAACTAACACTGTTCTAAGTCCAACGGCAAAAGCTGCAATGTCAGAATTTACGGACAAATTTGGTGGGTCGGTTGTAACATATGATCCAGTATCTAGTGCCGCGATTCTAGATGCAAATGAGCAATCATTTGGTGACAGAGTTATTCCAAACTATAGTTTTGATAAGGCTGATGTAATCGTTTCTTTTGGAGCTGATTTCTTAGGAACTTGGATCTCCCCAGTAGAGTATGCTGCTCAATGGGCGAAAGGAAGAAAAATAAAGGATATTAAGAACCCTACAATGTCTAGACACATTCAAGTTGAGTCTGGAATGTCATTAACAGGATCTAATGCTGATAATAGAATCATGGTAAGGCCATCAGAGATGGGAGCTGCGATTGCTTATCTAGCGAATAAAATAGTAGGTGGTGTTTCTGCACCAGCTCTAAATGCAGATGCTAAAACGGCACTTGACAAAATTGCTACTGAGCTAAGTGCTGCAAGAGGAAAATCTCTAGTAGTAAGTGGATCAAACAATGTTTCTGAGCAGATCTTAGTAAATGCGATTAATAATACTTTAGGCAACTTAGGAACTACAGTTAATTTTACTCATGCCTCTTTGCAAAGACAAGGAAGTGAAAAAGAATTGACTCAATTAGTTTCAGATATCAATTCTGGTAATGTAGATGTTGTAATTTTTAACCAGTGTAATCCTGTATATGATTTTGCAGGAGCTGAGAAATTAAAAACTGCACTAGCTAACGTTAAAACAAAAGTATCTTTCGCAGTATCAAATGATGAGACGACTGATATGTGTGATATTATTGCTCCTACAAACCACTCTTTAGAGAGTTGGGGAGATGTGGAAGCTAAAAGAGGTCAATTCAGTATTATTCAACCTACGATCAGTAACCTTTTTGATACAAGACAATATGAGCAATCATTATTGACTTGGGCTGGATCGGAAAATTTGGATACTAAAGCAGATCAACCCTATTTTGATTACGTAAAAGCGAACTGGAAAAAAACAGCATTTGCAAGTCAATCAAAATTCTCATCATTCCAGTCATTCTGGGATAGTGTACTTCAAGATGGTGTTTATGAAGGAAGTGGATCAGGGTCTACACCTTCTTTCTCAGGAAACGTATCTTCTGCAGCATCCGGAATTAGCAAGCCTTCTAGTTCGGAAGTAGAAATTGCTTTCTATGAGTCAGTAACTCAAGGAAATGGACAATTTGCTAATAATCCATGGTTACTAGAAATGCCAGATCCAATAACTAGAACTTCATGGGGAAATTACCTTGCGGTACCAGTAAACTTTGACGGTGTACGAACATTTGTAGGTTACAACGACCTTGTAGATGGAGATCTTGTGGATGTTACTATAGGAGCTAAGACAGTCAGAGTACCTGTTGTTCAACAATTCGGTCAAATGCCGGGGACAGTATCACTAGCATTAGGATTCGGTAGAGAATTTGGACTAAAGGGAGATTCAGTTGGTGTAAATGTAAATGATGTATTGACTGTTGGAAGTGATGGGAATACAAACTATTACAACACAAATGCGGCTATTACCAATAAAGTAGGAGAAGAAGAATCTTTCTCATGTGTTCAGTATCACCATACTATGGGTGTGAAAGCTGAAGAAAAAGGAACAGGGGATATAATCAATGCTGATGAAGCGGCTACTGTATTCTTCGATTATTTTACTGGTGTAAAAGGATTCCAGGGATCATTGACAGAGAGGTCAATTATATATAATTCTACAATTAAAGATCTTAAAGAAAATGTTGAAGTGCTAGTAGGTAAGAGAGCTCATGCTCAACACCTTAATGCTCAACAAATCTATAACGGATTCGATGATAGTTATGAGATGGGTCATCACTGGGGAATGAATGTTGACCTTAACTCTTGTACCGGATGTGGAGCATGTACAATTGCTTGTATGTCTGAGAATAATGTACCAGTTGTAGGTAAGAGAGAGGTATCAAGACACCATGAAATGACATGGTTGAGAATTGACAGATATTACTATGGAGACGCTAAGAATCCAAATGTAGTATACCAACCAATGATGTGTCAGCACTGCGATAATGCACCATGTGAGAATGTTTGTCCAGTAAATGCAACAAACCACTCGACAGAAGGTCTTAATCAAATGACATATAACAGATGTATCGGTACAAGATATTGTGCGAACAACTGTCCTTATAAAGTTAGAAGATTTAACTGGTTAGATTACACTACTGCGGATTTATTCCCAGCTAATCAACCTTCACTTGCAGGAGAAGAAGTACCATATGGTGCAGATAACTTGACAAGAATGGTTCTGAATCCTGATGTTACAGTAAGAGCAAGAGGAGTGATTGAAAAATGTAGTTTCTGTGTTCAGAGATTACAGTCAGGTAAATTAACTGCAAAGATAGAAGGAAGAAGATTAAGAGACAATGATGTGAGTTCAGCGTGTATGACAGCATGTCCTACTGGTGCGATCACATTTGGTGACTTGAATAATAAGAAAGGAGAATTAGTTAAGAAAAATACTTCACCATTATCATACTTGGTATTAGAAGAAGTAAACGTAAGACCTTCTGTTACTTACACTATGAAAGTGAATAACAGAGATACGTCATTTGACGCTTAATTAATTAGGAAATATTTTAAAGAAACACATAACACTAATATATGAGTGCTGTTGTAAGTCCAATTAGAGAACCTTTAATAACGGGGGCAAAAACCTATCATCAGATTACGGAAGATTTAATCTCCCCAACTGAGAGAACTCCTCCAAAGGCATGGGTGATTGGTTTAATACTTTCTATCATTACTTTTTCGTTCGGTGCATTTTGCATCCTTTGGACGATCTGGCATGGTATCGGAACATGGGATCTAAATAGAACTGTCGGTTGGGGATGGGATATTACAAACTTTGTTTGGTGGATCGGTATCGGTCATGCAGGTACATTGATTTCTGCAATTCTCTTACTTTTTAGACAAAAATGGAGAACAGGAGTAAACAGAGCTGCCGAAGCAATGACAATTTTTGCTGTAATGTGTGCAGGATTATTTCCTGTAATTCACATGGGTAGAGTTTGGTTGGCGATATTTATATTTCCGTATCCAAATACAAGAGGGCCTTTGTGGCCTAACTTCAACTCACCATTATTATGGGATGTATTTGCGATATCAACATATTTCACAGTATCCTTATTATTTTGGTATACTGGACTCGTACCTGATTTCGCAACGATAAGAGATAGAGCATCAGGTTTTAGAAAAAAGATATACAATTTCCTTTCATTTGGTTGGACGGGATCTGCGAAACATTGGCAAAGATGGGAATCATTATCATTGATTCTTGCAGGTATTGCAACACCACTTGTACTTTCAGTTCACACGATCGTATCATTTGATTTCGCCACTTCTGTAATTCCAGGTTGGCATACAACCATCTTCCCCCCGTATTTTGTAGCGGGAGCGATTTTCTCTGGTTTTGCGATGGTATTAACACTGATGTTAGTAACAAGAAAGTTATTGAAACTAGAGGACTACATAACAATAGAACACATAGAATCTATGAACAAGGTCATCCTTGCTACTGGTTCGATCGTAGGAGTCGCTTACTTGACAGAATTATTTATTTCATGGTATTCTGGATATGTATATGAACAATTTGCTTTTTTTAACAGAGCACTTGGACCATATTGGTGGGCATATTTCGGTATGATGTTTTGTAATGTACTTTCTCCACAATTTTTCTGGAGTAAAAAATTAAGAAGAAATGTAATGTTCACATTCTTCATGTCGATTTTTATCAATATCGGTATGTGGTTTGAGAGATTCGTAATTATCGCTACAACACTGGCGAGAGATTATTTGCCATCATCTTGGTCATTGTATAGTCCAACATGGGTGGAGATTGGAATATTTGTCGGTACACTTGGTTTATTCTTTGTTTTATACTTAGCATTTACGAGAGTAGCACCGGTTGTTGCAGTAGCTGAGATCAAGAGTATCTTGAAGACAGGTGGTGATCAATATGTGGGTCCTAAGAATGCACATAAAATGAATCACGATCACGAAGATGCACATGCTCACGAAGCACATTAAGAAGGAACATAATTTATAGAGATTAATAATAGAAGCTATGGCTCATAAAAATATGCATGTTGTTTACGGACTTTATGATGATGAAGTAATCATGATGGATGCTGTAAAACAAGCAAACAAAGAACATTTGGATATAATGGATGTTTATTCTCCATTTCCAGTGCATGGTTTAGATCCACTGCTAGGACTTGAGGAATCAAGATTGCACATTGCGGGATTTATTTTTGGTGCAATGGGAACATTAACTGCATTCTTAGGAATGACATGGATCTTTACTAAGGATTGGCCTATCATTTTTGGTGGTAAGCCGTATTGGTCAGTACCAGCATTCATCCCGATTACTTTTGAGTTGACTGTATTATTTGCTGCGATTGGAATGGTAGTTACTTTCTACACAATTTGTGGACTAGGACCAGGAGTTACTAATCCATATTTAGATGATAGAATTACTGATGATAAATTTTGTATAGCCTTTGATAAGTCTAATGTAGATGTTTCTGCAGTAGAATCATTTTTTGCTTCAACTGGAGCATCTGAGGTGAATCAAAAAACTATATAAACGAAAGACATATTAATAAGATGAATATTAAAAAATATATCTTCCTAGGAGTTGTGGCAGTTTTGCTTTCGCTTCAATCTTGTCAACAAGCTGGTGTGAATAACACTGGATCTGAGTATATGCCTGATATGGGACACTCAGTAGCTTATGAGGCAAATTATTATAACTACTATTATCATAATACTTGGGGTTCTGAAGATGAGTATTACGAGTTTGCTAAGCCAAAGTTACCAGTGAATGGTACTGTGCCTAGAAGAGGCAATGGTAATGGGTATACTCTTCCAACTCAAGGAAGTGTACCATATTATTATGCTGATACGGAGGAAGAAAGAACAAGAGCGATGTCAGAGGTTATTGACAATCCTCTGCCTATAACCGAAGCGGGTTTAGCTGAAGGAAAAGAACTTTATAATGTTTTCTGTGCAACTTGTCATGGAGAAAAAGCGGATGGGAATGGATATCTAGTTAGAGACGGAGGTGTTTATCCTGCTCAACCAGCAAACTTCTTATTAGAAGAGCATACAAAAGCTTCTAATGGTAGATATTATCATTCAATTATGCATGGTAAGAATGTAATGGGCGGATATTCTGATAAAATCTCTTATGAAGAAAGATGGAATGTAATTCATTATATCAGATCATTGCAAGCGAAAGAATTGAAGTTGACTTATTCTCAATTAGAAAACACATTAAATACAGTGGATAGGCCAGCTGGTGCTAATTATATAGCGGCTGCAGTGGAATCACATAGTGTAGAAATGGAGCATGAGGATAATCATGAACACATGGATGGTGATCTTCATGAAGGACACGATGTAGATCCTGAAGGTCATGAAGAGGATCATGAGAACGGAGATGAAGGACACCATTAATCGAACGAAAAGAAAAGAACAATAATGAATCAGTTTGTTTTTAAAAGTACTGCAAAAACGTTTTTAATATCATTTATGATACTAGGAATCCTATGTATGGGATTGACTTGGTTGTCTGATGATGCGTTACATACAAGATTTTGGACTAATTTACTGCATAACAGTGTATTCTTTACTGGAATATCATTGATGGCTACATTTTTTATAGCTGTTTGTATAACGTCCTATGCTGGCTGGCATACACAATTTAAAAGAGTTTGGGAGGCTTTTGGCTCTTTCATTTACGTAGGACTCGGATTGATGTTATTTATAGGAATAGCTACTTATTTTCACATGAATCATCTATATCATTGGACAGATGAAGCTGATGTTGCAACTGATGCAGTATTAAGTGGAAAAGCGGGTTTCCTAAACAAGAACTGGTATTTGTTTGGTACTATAATCATAGGAGGAACATGGGCGTTTTTCTACAATAGATTAAGAGCTTTATCAAAAGCTGAGGATGAAGATGGTGCTGGTGTTAATTTCTCTATGCACAGAAAGATGAGAGTTTACGCAGCTATATTTTTACCTATAGTAGGATTTACTTCTGCAGCAATGATATGGTTGTGGATTATGAGTCTAGATGCACATTGGTATTCAACTATGTTTGCTTGGTATTCAGCAGCTAGTTGGTTTGTAACTATGATTGCATTGACTATTCTAATTCTTTTATATCTAAAAGGAAATGGATATTATGATAATGTGTCACAAGAGCATATTCACGATATTGGGAAATTTTTATTTGCATTCAGTATATTTTGGACGTACCTATGGTTCTCACAGTTTATGTTGATTTGGTATGCGAATATTGGTGAAGAAACAATATACTTTAGAGAGAGATATGATAAGTACCCTGTATTATTTTTTGGTAACTTAATAATCAACTTCTTGATACCATTTTTTGTACTTCTTAGAAATGATACTAAGAGAAAATTTGGTTCAGTTGGATTCGTCGCGGGTGTCGTAGTTATAGGTCACTGGTTAGATTTTTTCTTGATGATTAAGCCAGGTGCATTGCATACGGCACATACTGCATTAGGTAATGGAGACCACGGACATACAGAAGGTGCACATGAAGCTGCTCACGGAGTCGCTGATGCAGCTGCACATGGAGCTTCTGAATTTGTTTCTGGATTTACACTGCCTGGATTCTTAGAATTAGGTACTTTCTTAGGATTTCTAGCACTGTTTATATTTGTAACATTCAACTCATTAAGTAAAGCATCATTGGTTCCTAAAAATGATCCGTACTTAGGGGAGAGTTTACATCACCATGTATAAGAATTGAATAGAAAAAAATATTAATAAAAAAATAAATAGTCAAAATGACTGGATTAATAGCGTTTTTAATAATTGGGTTACTAGCGGTGATCGTGGTGCAAATCGGAAAGGTTTCTGATTTAGCTGCAAAGATTAGAGGAGAAGAAGAAGTAGCACAACAATCTAATGATAGAACTGCCTTTTGGTGTGTTGCATTTATGGTTGTCTTCTTGATTCTAGGTACTGGATCTATGTATTACTACAAAGATGTAATGTTAGGGTATGGACCCCATGTATCAGCTTCAGAACATGGAGGTTTAATTGATGGATTATTCCACTCTACACTTATTGTTACATACATTGTATTCTTTATTACACATGTATTATTGTTTTGGTATGCATATAAATATAGAAGTAGAGAAGGTAACAAAGCACAGTTCATCTCACACAACAATACTATAGAAATTATTTGGACAGTTATTCCAGCAATTGTTCTTACTTTCTTAGTTGTTAAGGGATTAGTTGCTTGGAACAATATCATGCCAGATTTGGGTCCTGATGATGAATATTTAGAAATTGAAGCTACAGGTTACCAATTTGGGTGGGACATTAGACATCCTGGAAATGACGGTAAACTGGGAACAAAAGATTATAGGTTAATTAGACCGGGTGTTAATTCACTAGGTATTGATTGGACTGATGATAAATCTATGGATGATATTCTTCTTCAAGATGTGATTTACCTACCAGTTGATACAACAGTAAGAGTAAGAATTACATCAAAAGATGTATTGCATAATTTTTACCTTCCTCATTTTAGAGTAAAAATGGATGCAATACCAGGTCTTCCTACGTATTTTATATTCAGACCTACAACGACAACAGAGGAATATAGACAAGAACTAAGAAAGTATCCTGAATGGAATGAGCCTTATGATGTAACAGATCCAGAAAGTGAGCCTAGATGGAAAGTGTTTGAATATGAGTTGGCTTGTGCAGAATTATGTGGTACTGGTCATTATAGTATGAGAAGAATATTGAAAATTGTATCTCAAGAAGAATATAATGATTGGCTATTGGGACTAGAGTCTACATATATGACTACTGTCAGAGGGACGGATAATGATCCTAGAAAAGGTCAATTATTAGATATCGAGATAAAAGATAGAGCTATAGAGTTAAAATCTGATTTTCAAAATGCTCTATCTAGTGAAAATGCAATAGACAAAACAATTTTGTTGAAGCACGTGTTTTATGATACTGGATCAGAGGCATTATCAGATTTATCTAAGCACGAATTAGATAATCTTACGAATATCATGAAGGCTAATCCTACTGTAAAAGTAGAACTTGCTGGACATACTGATAGCCAAGGAGAAGATACATCTAACCTTGCACTTTCACAAAGTAGAGCAGAGAGTGTTATGAATTACCTTCTTAACAAAGGACTAGCTGCAAACAGATTGACTTATACTGGACATGGAGAGACATTGCCAATTGGAGACAACGGTACTGATGCGGGAAAAGAACAAAATAGAAGAACAGAGTTGAGAATTGTTTCACAATAGTTTTTAAAAATTAATTTAGGATGGCAAATATTGCAACAACATACAATGATGACTTACTCATACAAGAGCATGGTTTAAATGATCATTTTCACGATCATCATCATGGAGATAAATACCAATCTGGATTTATCAGCCACTATATATTCTCAATGGATCATAAGATCATTGCGAGACAGTTTTTAATTACAGGTATTATTTGGGCTATTATTGGTGCGGCTATGTCAGTTGTATTTAGACTTCAACTTGGTTTTCCAGAAGAAAGTCTTGCTTGGCTTAAACCTGTCTTAGGAAAATGGATAGTTATTGACCCTACAGGAATGGGAACATTGGCTCCAGAATTCTATTATGCATTGGTTACGATGCATGGTACTATATTAGTATTCTTTGTATTGACTGCTGGACTGAGTGGAACATTCAGTAATCTGTTAATTCCACTTCAATTAGGAGCAAGAGATATGGCATCGCCATTCTTGAATATGTTATCTTATTGGTTCTTCTTTATGGCTGGTATCGTAATGTTTTATTCATTGTTTTTAAGCACAGGTCCTTTCTCTGGAGGATGGACAGCTTATCCACCATTGAGTGCATTACCGCAAGCATCGACAGGATCAGGAACAGGGATGACTCTCTGGTTAGTAAGTTTGACATTATTCGTTGTGTCTGTGTTACTAGGAGGTATTAACTATATAACTACTGTACTTAATTTAAGAACAAAAGGAATGAGTCTTTGGAGAATGCCATTAACAATATGGGCATTTTTCATAACTGCAATTATTGGAGTATTATCTTTTCCTGTATTAGCATCTGGTTTTTTCATGTTGATGATGGATAGAGGTTTGGGAACATCCTTCTTCTTAAGTGAGATATTTATAGAAGGACAAGCTCTTGATAGAGTAGGTGGTTCCCCTGTATTGTACCAACATTTATTTTGGTTCCTAGGTCACCCCGAGGTTTATATTATCATACTTCCAGCGATGGGACTTGTTTCAGAAGTACTCGCCGTACATTCTAGAAAACCAGTATTTGGATATAGAGCGATGGTATATTCAATGTTAGCAATAGGATTCCTATCATTTATTGTATGGGCTCACCATATGTTTATGTCAGGTGTAAACCCATTTATCTCAAACTTCTTTGTTGTATTCACATTGATTATTGCGGTACCATCTGCAGTCAAAGTATTCAATTGGATCACAACTTTATATGGTGGGAATATTAGATTAAACACACCAATGTTATTTTCAATAGGATTCGTATCTATGTTCATCTCTGGTGGATTGACGGGAGTATTCTTAGGTAACTCAACAATTGATATACAAATGCACGATACATACTTTGTAGTAGCTCACTTCCACATTGTGATGGGTGTAGCTGCATTCTTTGGTATGTTTGCTGGTATTTATCATTGGTATCCTAAGATGTATAGCCGATTTATGAATGAGACACTAGGAAAGATTCACTTCTGGGGTACAATCATTGGTGCTTATGCAATATTCTGGCCTATGCACTTCATTGGTATGGCTGGAGTGCCAAGGAGATATTATAGTTTTGATACATTCGATGCTTTCAAGCATTTCTCAGGAATGAATCAATTTATCACTATTGCAGCGATATTAGTATTCTTTGTGCAGTTGATTTTTGTTATAAACTTCTTCTATAGCATATGGAAAGGAAAGAAAATGACAACTAAGAACCCTTGGGGTGCAACAACTTTAGAGTGGACTACGCCTATAGAGCCAATTCATGGTAATTGGCCTGGTAATCTTCCTGCCGTACACAGATGGGCATATGATTACAATAAAGATGAAAGAGAGTTTATACCACAGATCGTTCCTTTAGAGGAAGGAGAAGTAGGTGATCATTAATAGTTACTTATAATATATCATTCTACAAGATTGAAAAACACAAAAACATATCAGATAGATAACAACTCTGCTAAGAAGTACTCTAAGCTAGGTGATTATATTATGTTGGTGAAGTTGAGACTATCCTTATTAGTAGTTTTTACTTCTATAATGTCGTATTTGATAGTAGCTGGAAGCAGCGCTAGTTTAGTTGCAATATTTTTTCTTGGCGTTGGTGGTTTTTTAGTTACGGCTGCGGCCAATGCTTTGAATCAAGTTCTTGAAAAAGATTATGATAAAAACATGACTCGAACAGCTGATCGACCTATCACTACTGGAAGGATGAAGTCATCAGAAGCAGTAATGTTTGCTGGTTTGTCTTGTTTAGTTGGTGTTTCAATGTTAGCTCTTTTCAACCCATTGACTTCGTTGTTAGGAATGCTGTCTTTGATCTGCTACTCATTTGTATATACCCCAATGAAGAGATATTCTACATCAGCGGTAGCGATAGGTGCAATACCCGGAGCTTTGCCAGCATTAATAGGATGTACTGCTTTTGAAGGAACGATAACCGTTTTTGGCATAGGCATTTTTGCACTGCAGTTTTTATGGCAATTCCCACACTTTTGGGCAATAGGATATTTGTCTTATGATGATTATAAAAATGCTGGATACAAATTACTTCCTGAAGATGAAGGGGGAAAAGTCGATAGAAATCTTGGATTACATTCTACAATGTATGCGCTGTTAATGATTCCGGTTATTGGAACGATGTTTTATTTTGGATCAGTAAGTATTTTAGCTTCGGTATTAGTGCTTATTACGTCTTTAGTTTATATCGGTTTCAGTTTGAATTTTCACAAGAAATTTGATAGAGATTCAGGATTAAAATTGATGTTTTATTCATTTGTTTATCTGCCTTTAATATTGGCAGCTTATTTAATTTTCTAAAATTAAGGAATAATGGATACTATAATAATAGAAGAAAATAAACGAAAAGGAATAAACCCACAAAAGTTCGCTTTATGGATTGGGATGGCTAGTATCATAATGATGTTTACGGGTTGGACAAGTGCTTATATAGTGAAAAATGCAGCTGGTAATTGGTTAGAGTTTGGATTGCCAAATATGTTTTATGCAAGTACAGTGACCATAATATTAAGTAGTTTTGTTTTGCATTTATCTTATATTGGTTATAAAAAGCAACGCGAATTAATGTACAAAGGATTGCTTGTTTTGGCTTTTGTATTAGGTGTAACATTTATTGTTATGCAGTATCAAGGCTGGATGCAATTATTTGGAATGGGAGTTGATTTCAAAGCAAATGTTGCTGGATCATTTACCTATTTGATAACAGCAGCACATGCAGTGCATGTATTAGGAGGAATAGCCGCTTTAATAGTTGCTATGATTCATGCATTTTCATTGAAGTTTAGATATACAGAAAAAAGAAAAAATAGATTTGAATTAGTATTACAATATTGGCACTTTGTAGATATCCTCTGGATATACTTATTGTTGTTTATGTTGAATACTAAATAAGGAAGCTAATAACTTTCAATAATAAAATAACTAATTAAAGTAACGATTTAATGGCTACAGTAGAAACAGCGGCACATAACGATACACACAATCAGAGTGAAGATAGTTGGTCAGGAGGGGCACAACCTTTCAAAGCAAGCTATGGAAAATTGATGATGTGGTACTTTTTAGTATCTGATGCATTTACATTTGCAGGATTTTTAATATCATATGGTGCATTGAGATTCAGTATGGCAACTTGGCCAGTTCCTGATTTTGTTTTTAGTACTACTCCTTTTAATGGACATGGATTACCTCTTGTCTTTGTAACCGTAATGACATTTATACTGTTGGCAAGTTCATTTACAATGGTAAGAGCAGTACAGGAAGGACATCAAGAAAATAAAAGAGGTGTTGTTAAGTGGATGATACTGACTATTATCGGTGGATTAATGTTTTTAGGTTGTCAAGCTTGGGAATGGAACAAATTGATAGGAGAAGAGCATATGACTATCAAACAGGATCCATTTGGTACGCACACGGAAGCTGGTATTTATCTTGCTGGTGACGGGCACGATGTTAAAGAAGGAGATACTTTCAAAGCGGGAGAGTCTTATTTAATTCATAAGCACGATGGAGAGTGGGCACCATTGGATTATAAAGTTACAGAGGGAGCTAATGCTGGTATAGTTAAGTCTCAAACACTAGGACCTAAAGCATTCGGAGCGTTGTTTTTTTTCATAACAGGGTTTCACGGGTTTCACGTATTTTCAGGTATACTTATCATGTTGATTGTTACTGTTAATGCAGCGACTGGTTTATATACTAAAAGAAAAAATGGGTACGAAATGATAGAGAAAGTTGGACTTTACTGGCACTTCGTAGATTTAGTATGGGTATTTGTTTTCTTATTATTCTATTTACTATAGTAGATATTAAAGGGGACAGAAGCATTATTAAATTCAAATAGAGAACACATGGCACATTTAACATATGAAGAGTCGAAAAAATCGGCGAGTAAAATAATAATAGTATTAGGTATCATTACGATAAGTGAGGTATTATTTGCTTTATTAGGTAAAGGATATTTAAAAGAAGGAATCGAATTTCATCCTGTAATTTTGGGAGGGGTTATGATCATTATGAGTATAGTAAAAGCATACTTGATTATATTCGAATTTATGCACATGAAATATGAAGTTCCCGGTTTAGCTAAGTCAGTATTACTTCCAACATTATTATTAGTATGGGGTGCTATTGCCTTTACATGGGAAGGTGGTGATTGGCTTAAAAGAAGAGACCTAATCAAAACAAAAAATGAACAACCAGTAAAGGATGTTAAAGTTGGATCGGTATTCGATTCGGCGACCACTAGAAATGTAGGCTAGTCTAAAGAAAATTAAATTATAAATAGAGGCGAATTAGTTAAACTGATTCGCCTCTATTGTTTTATATAAATATAAGATACAATTGGGTGTACTGATTGTCCTTTCTTTGTAAAATCAAAAGATTCTATTGACAATCTATCCCTTCTATCTGTTATACTATTATCTAATTATGGATATTTGCATATTAAACAAGAAAAAATGAAATATTTAGTTTCAAGTGTTGTTTTTATCCTTATTGCCATAGTACCTTTTGGTTCTTGGTATTACCTACAGACTGGTCTAAATTATAGAAAAGACGCATTGATAGAATTAGAACCCAAAGGGTTATTCTCAGCAGATGGTTTTGACAATTCTATATTGAAATCAAAAACTACATTGTTTCAGTTGAAAGAAGTAGATGAAGATGTATTGCCAGATATATTTGAACAATACAATAAGTCAGCAACATATCAAGTGGTGGCAATAGATAGTCCAGCTGAGCCTCAAAGCAAATGGAAAATTATATCTTCAGAACTAGCAAACGCAATATCTTCAAAATATGATAATGCTGGGTTCATCTTAGTGGACACAAGTATGATGGTAAGAAATTCGTATGCTGCTGATATGGACGGAGTTCGAAGAATGATCGAGCATACCTCTATAGTCTTACCAAGAATAAAGGAAATGGATATTAAATTAAAGAAGTAATGGAAGGAAATAAAGTCTTAGGAAAGAAACTGGATATTGCAGCAGTCATTATTTCTATTGCTGTAATTATATTGGTTGGTGTTATGCGGGTTCCAAGTATGAAGATTAATACAACTATTGATTTCTCTTTCTTGCCCCCTTTGCATGCATTGTTTAATTCTGTTGTAGCTATTTCATTGATATGTGCATTATACTTTATAAAAAGTAAGAATATCAAAGCTCATAGAAATATGATCTATGTAGCAATGTCTTTTTCTTTTTTATTTTTACTTTCATATGTTGTCTATCATTTTACAACTCCAGAAACGCTTTATAGTGATTTTGATCATAACAGAATTATTACAGAAGCTGAGAAAGCACAATCTGGAACTTTAAGAACCATCTATTTTACTTTTTTAGCTTCACATATATTGTTAGCGGCGATATCCTTACCATTTATACTTTTCACCTTCATAAGAGGATATACTGGGCAGGTGACAAAACATAAGAGATTAGCTAAATTAGTTTGGCCTGTTTGGTTCTATGTTGCTTTGACAGGACCTATTTGTTATTTTATGCTTAAACCATTTTATGCCTAGAGTTATGAGAAAACACCAAAAGTATTATATGTTTATCTTTATTTTATTGCTAGCTGTTGGAGTATCAGCTCAATGTCCTATGTGTAGAGCTGCTGCGGAAACAAATCTATCACTAGGTGGAACAGAAGGAAAAGGTCTTAATAAAGGAATCCTATATATGTTGAGTTTGCCCTATCTGCTTATCGCAACAATTGGTTTCTTATGGTGGAAAAACAAAAAAAAGGAATCAATAGCTATTGAAGCCTGATCCCTCTTATTTTCATTTTTTTCTTTTCATCTAGAATAGATAAGCATATCCAACTGATAATTGTACTCCTGAGTTTTTAACTGATACATCAATGATTGGATCATTAATTATATTTGTAAAACTGTGGTTGTATCTTACATCCGCAAACAATTTGCCAGAGGGCACATTATGTTCTACACCTGCTCCAATCACTCCAGAAAACTCAGTTCTATTGTATAAATCTTTGTTTAGATCAATATTTACTTCTGGAAGATTAAAATCTAATAGGAGCGTAACTTTTGGTTGTATTTTAGCTGATGTCGCATATCCAATTGAAGGTCCAATAACACCATAAAAGTTTGTTATTCCATTTCCAATTTTAGCTTTTGCTAACAACGGTGTTTCTATATAATTTATACTTGTAGTTGCTTTTGCCCCGACTGGAATATCAATTCCAATCAAATTGAAAGACGTTCCCTCATTTATAGTAAAACCTCTTCTCACGTATTGTAACTCTGGTTGAAATGAGAAGTATTGATTAATTTGTATCTCAGCGGTTCCTCCTAATAAAAACGAAGTGTATGATTTCGGAGAATTATTTATTGCATCAATATATAATTCTGCTTGTGGATCTGAAATACTTAATCCCGCTTTTAGGCCTAGACTAAATTGTCCAAAAACAAATGTGCTTGCCATAATGGCCAATGCGACGAGTGTTAAATTTACCTTTTTCATAACTTATATTTTAAAGTGTTTGAAAATCTAACACTTCGAAACATGTCAATTTTGAAATATTCTGAGTTGTTAGTATTTGGAGGTAAGACTTAAGTCTGCTGTTAAGAAAGGGTTATGAGAAGGTTATAAAAAGTGTAATAGATAAAATTACGATAAGTAATTAGTTGATAATCAAGTAGATATGCTTATTTTTATGTGTTCTTGTTATTAAAAAACAAACCTTACACCTAAACTGGCCTCCGCATCGAAATTAAATTCATTGTTCAAACTCAAGTACGGAATGCCATCAATAAATAGATTTAATGGAGTAGATTCGAATGTATATTCAAGACCTATAATTCCTGTTAGAGCAATATTTGTCTTAATGTTTTCATTTCCTAATGCCACAAAAGTTCCCCCACCAAAATACCACTTCAAAGTAGGTGTGTCCGCTGCAAATGAATTATGTATTTGATAAAATCCACCAAAAGTAATAATAGAATTACCACCTTCTCGAGATATACCAGCAATAGCTTCAATAGCCCCTTTTTCTGAGATAAATGTCTTAAAAGAAGCTGCAACGTAAGTCCCCAATCTTA
This sequence comes from uncultured Saprospirales bacterium, assembly GCA_913061325.1. Taxonomy (GTDB): domain Bacteria; phylum Bacteroidota; class Bacteroidia; order Chitinophagales; family Saprospiraceae; genus CAJXUU01. Next base: position 18,350 of record CAJXUU010000071.1, read on the forward strand.
TTCCCGCAGCGGACTTATAATCTTGTGCTGAGAGATTACTTGAAAGAGCGATAGTAAAGAACAGAATAACAGATGATCTAAATAGAGTTAGCATAAGTATTTTTTGATAAAACATTGAAAAATAAAGATAAACATATTAAGGAAATATGCCATACGTATATATCAAAACTTTACTTTATAGATTGAAACGATTAACAAATCATTGACTGTTAACCTTCAAAATTAAAACCAATAGAAAATACTTGAGAGAATACATTTTCTAATACTTTAGCCTCGTTGAGCTGATTGTCATAGATAAGTGTATTTGTCAAACCTCGTGAGAATTTGATTTCAGGAGAGAAAATAAAGTAGGGATAGAAAAACTGCATTCCAAGACCTACTTCCCATTGGAAATCATGAGAAGAAAACTTTAAGATTGACTTTTTAGAATCGCTATTTCCAGCAACATCGTATCCATATTTTAGGCCAATGGTAGCAAATACTCTTTTATCTTTATATGGCTGGGATTTATACCTCAGTTGGAATGGAAGTTCAAAATATACAGGTTCTGCGTTATTTCTTTGAGGTATACTAGATGACACTTCAGTAAATTCTAATTGTCTAGTAACAAAAGAAAACCCTGGTAGAAATCTAAAGTCAAAATTATGTCCAAGTTTTAGGTTTGCTATCATATGCAATTCTAAACCTATGCCACTTGCAGGTTCAGCAATACGTATCTCATCATTACCAATAAAAAACTTAGATTGGTTTACAACATACCCACTATTATTTAGTCCCATGCTAAGACCAAAATAGAAAGGTTTCTTCTGGAAACTTTTATAGTTATAGTTTCCCTTATCTCCTGCTTGGCCAAAGACTAATCCTAAGCTAAATAAAGAAAGTAAAGAAGATAATATTATTTTTTTGCCAAATAAATGGTGCATATACCAAAACTTAAAGATTTGTAGGACGTATCCTTGAAACCTGTTTTTTTCAAAATTGATGTAAAGTTATCATAATCGGGAAAAACCTGAACTGACTCGTATAAGTATTCGTATGCTTTTGGATCTTTTGATGTGAGTTTACCTATAACGGGTAATATATATTTAAAGTATATATTGAATAATTGTTTTAACGGAAACACACTCGGCTTTGAAAACTCCAAAATCAGACAAGTGCCACCAGTTGACAATACTCTATTCATCTCACTCAAACCAGCTTCTAAATTCTCAAAATTTCTGACGCCAAAAGCGGCCATGATAGTATCAAACTGACCATCTGAATATTTTAGGTTTTCTGAATCACCAATTTCTAAAGAGATAATATCTGAAAGTGATTTCTTATCAACTTTAGCTTGTCCAACTCTTAACATTTCACTGGAAATATCCATACCAATAATGGAATCAGGAGATAGTATCTTTGCTGCCATTATAGACATGTCAGCAGTACCTGTTGCTATGTCTAGTATGTTTTTTGGACTGTTCTTTCTAAGTAATTTAATAGCTTTTTTTCTCCACAAGACATCTATTCTTAAAGTCAAAAGTCGATTTAAGAAATCATAAAATGGGGCTATCTTATTGAACATCGATGTGACTTGTTTCTTCTTGGATTCTTGTGTAGAATCGTAAGGTGTCACTTTCTTGTATTCTGCCATATATCTTTTATTGCTTGCAAATAAAACCTTAATATTTCATTTACGGTTACAAAGCTGTCTCTTATACACATCTCCGAGCCCACGAGACAGGCAGAAATCTC
>CAJXUU010000072.1 GCA_913061325.1 uncultured Saprospirales bacterium
AGATTTCTGCCTGTCTCGTGGGCTCGGAGATGTGTATAAGAGACAGGTATTTTATAGCGCTATATGGTTTATCGACGACTATTTTGCGATACTGTTTACAGTTATAATGACATCTATATTGTTTGCTGTTTTAATTATTTCCCTTATTACAGAAATGATAGAAAAGTCAAGAGTGCCTAGATCTTATTTTACTTGGATGATTGCATCTACTATTATTCCATTGGTAGTGGCTGCATTTTTTGTACTTGTGCTTGGTGTAAAAGAGTTTTGATTTGAAATTAAAATATCAACCTACAAATCATATGTAATATACAAAGCCACCTGATGCACATAGGTGTTTACAGAATCATCTCCTGTAAATTCAAATACATTATCTACTGAAATATCAGTAATGTCAGTTAGTTGTTTACCACCTGATTTGGTTCCAAATCCATAATCTAATCCAACACTAAATTGAGATTTCCTGTAACTATAGGCACCACCAGTCGATAAGTGATAAATATTGGGAGTACTCGCCAAAAAGGTAATCCCTTCTCCTAAATCGAATAGGCTTCTTGGGCTAAAATCGGTTCTAAAGCCATAAAACCAAGTGTATTTTTCATTCCACATTCGCTTGAGACCAATACCAATATTTATTACTCTATCATTCGCTTGGCCTATATGAACACTAGTCAGTATAGGATTAGCAGCCAATCCATCTAATGGGTCATCGTCATCATCTATCAGGTTGTATTTCTCTATTGTGGTAAAGTATTCCCCTGATATAGAAAGCTCACTTCCACCCAATGGTATTTGAATTCCAAGACCAATAGACCATGGTGTATGATAATTACTGAGCTCTGTCTTCCTATCATTTGATGCAGAAGTATTCCCACCATTAAAATTTATTTTTTGATCATCAAAAGCGTAGTTGGCCTTTCTTTCTATAACTCCATAAGTATGAGAAGTATACGTAGCACCAACTTTTACGAAACTTGGAGCCCAACAAATTCCGAATTTTGTTAGCATACCCCCATTTGCTGAGTATCCATAATCAAAGTTTGACCTCCAACCAGCAATCAAATTCGCAGGATTGTTCTTATCTAGTATTTCTTTCTTAAAATTGAGCCCAACTTTCTCGTTTCGGAAGGTAAAAAACTGAGTAAATCCGATCGCCAATTTGCTAGACAACCTTGCAGACAAACCCATTCCAAACCAATTTTCAGATAATTTTCGGTTGAAGTCAAGGTCTCCTAAAAATATCTGATCTTCATTAGATTTCACATTTCTTACTGCTCTATCCTCTACATTAATCTCCGATTTAAATCTCTTGAATGTAGTAAGACCCAATGTGATTTTATCAGTTCCAAAAGGCTTGAACATAGCTGCAACTAAACCAGGAGAAAGATCTAAGCCTTGGTTAGCAAAAGAGGTTCCTTCTCCCAAAAAGTCAGTAGTTTTTAATAATGAATAGGTAGGAGTAATCAATGATAATGAGATACCAAATTCTTCTGTGAGCGCCATAGAGCCAGGATTATAGAAAATTGCTGTCTCATCATTCACAGATGCAATGATTGATCCATTAAGAAGAAGGCCTTGAGCTCCATATTGATGTGACCAATAGTGCGAATTCACTTGACTTACAGTCACTTTTACTACACAAAAAAATAAAAAACTTGTGAAAATAACGGATTTGAGCTTCATACATACTTGGTTTCTTCGTATGCAATATATACAGAAACAAACATGCTTTCAATCAGTTTAATATAATTTTTTAATTATTATTATCAACCCTTGACAATTTGCTTTCTCATCACATCCTAAAATCCCATATTGCTCCAGCCTTCCTGCATTTTTTCAATTTCATCATTAATCCATTGTTCACATTCTTCAGCCAACTGGACGCCATCTTCCATTTTCATCGGAGTACCGAAAGATAGTTTTGCCTCCGTTTTCCACTTACCAAATGCATTCAGATATTGTCCAACAATATTAGGTATCAACCAGAGATCTTTTTTACTCCTATATTCAATAGCAACTGGCACTACGGTCAACCCTTCTTTTGCAGCTTCGAGGAATGTTCCTTTTTTGAATGATAGTGTACTTTTAGTTGTTGAAATTGTTCCTTCAGGATATACAAGAATATTATGTCCACCTTTCACGACATCTACAAATGCTTTCCTTGCATTAGTTCGACTTTCTTTATCCGTTCTTTGCACCCAAATTATACCTGTTGCTTCAGCTCCCTTGTTTATGATTGGATAGTTTGCTACTTCCGCTTTAGCAATCACAAATGCATTCAAATACTTAGAAATGACAATAGGATCAGAAAACGTCCTATGATTACAAACATACAGGGCTGGACCATCGAATGGTTTACCTTCTACTTTGACTTTTAAATTTAATATTGGATATGCTGTATATCTGATATATGCTTTCCTAAGTCTTAACCCAGAAGATCGAGTGTGTTTCCAAATTATCCTAGTCAATACATACCCTAATAAATAGAATACCATCATAAGAATAAGCAGAATGGCTCTTAATATTGCTAAGATATTTTGGAATATTCTCATTTGTTATTCTTCGGATGTTTCCTCGGTAGCCGCATTCTTTTCGGGCTTCATCTGAGGAAAAAACAATACATCCTGTATACTATCAGAATTGGTCATAATCATTGCTAATCTGTCCATCCCAATACCTAAGCCTGCTGTTGGTGGCATTCCATATTCTAGTGATCGTAAGAAATCTTCATCAAGCACCATTGCCTCATCGTCTCCTCTCTTACCTAACTCAAGCTGTGATTCAAATCTCTCTCTTTGATCGATTGGATCGTTCAGTTCTGTGAATGAGTTACAGATTTCCTTGGCGTTACATACCGCTTCGAATCTCTCCACTAATCCAGGCTTGCTTCTATGCTTTTTAGCCAGCGGTGACATCTCTATTGGATAGTCAGTTATGAATGTAGGTTGTATCAATAGATGTTCACATTTCTCACCGAATATTTCGTCAATCAGCTTTCCTTTGCCCATACTTTCGTCTACTGGCACATGCAATTCTTTTGCTGTTTTGAATAGATCCTCTTCACTCATTTCTGAGATATCAATGCCTGTGAAGTGCTCAATCGCTTCATACATTGTGTATCGTTTCCAAGGTCTCTGAAAGTTAATTATGTTGTCACCTACTTGCACTTCGGTTGTTCCATGGATATCCAAGGCTACTTTCTCGACCATTTCTTCTACAAGATTCATCATCCATTCGTAGTCTTTATATGCGACATAAAGCTCTATCTGAGTGAATTCTGGATTATGAAAACGAGACATTCCCTCATTTCTGAAATCCTTACTGAACTCATAAACACCATCATACCCACCCACTATCAATCTCTTAAGATATAGCTCATTGGCTATTCTCATATAGAGTGTCATATCGAGTGTATTGTGATGCGTTTTGAACGGACGTGCAGCTGCACCACCGTATATCGGCTGTAAGATTGGTGTCTCTACTTCAAGGTACCCTTTTACATCAAGGTACTCTCTCATAGATCGATACATTTGAGTTCTCTGACGAAAGGTTTCCCTTACTTCAGGGTTCACAACCATATCAACATATCGTTGTCTATATCTTTGTTCAGGATCAGTGAATGCATCATATACATTGCCATCTTCGTCTTTCTTTACAACAGGAAGAGGTCTCAATGATTTTGATAAAACTGTAAGTTCAGTCACATGAATGGAACACTCCCCTACTTGTGTGTAAAATGCATATCCTTTCACTCCAATAAAATCACCTAGATCAAGTAACTTCTTGAATACTTTATTGTAAAATTCAGTATTCTCAGGAGGACAGATGTCATCTCTTGAAACATACAATTGGATACGACCTTCAGAATCTTGCAATTCAGCAAACGAAGCCTTTCCCATAATCCTACGTCCCATAAGTCTACCTGCAATACTTATCTCTCGGTAAGTTGTATCACCCTCCTTGAAATTTTGTTTTATTTCTTGTGAACTTGCATTGACTTCAAATGTAGCAGCTGGATATGGGTCTATGCCCAAGTCACGCATACTCTGTAGGTTATTTCTTCTAACGATTTCTTGTTCGCTCAAGTGATTTTGCATTGTAATTCTTCCTTAATTATAAAATGAAGACAAAAATAGATTTTTAAAGTCTATATATGATATTATGCAGTGTATTTCTACTTGAAGCTATCTTCTCAAATAATCGATTGTCATTCTCTTAGGTAATATTTAGCATTTAATTCACCAGTATTATTACCCCTATAAGTAACCTTTCGACTGATAGTTACATCCATTGGTCAGTTTTTTTCTGACTTTTCGTCGAACGACGTGCAACTAATTTAAAGTCACTTCGTCTTTCCTGTACATTCTTCAAATGACAATATTTATTTTTAATATAAAAAAAGAAACATAAAGATGAATCTCAGGAAATAATAATAATCATATGAAGATTATTTTCAACACTCTAGAATTACAAAATTACATACTCTTATTACTAAAGAGTAAAACCATAGCAAGTCAAATTGCTGATTTCTAACCATTTAAACTATAAAGATTATGAGAATTACAAAAAGCCTAATGTTTTCAATCCTATTTGCATTCGTACTTGGATCAGCTTCAGCGAATACTGACCCTACTGCTAAATCTGCAAGAACTGAGATCAAAGATATGATCGTAAAATCAGAAATTACTAAGAACTTAAATACTGAAACAACAGTGAATGTTACATTCCAAGTAAACGCTAAAAATGAGATCATAGTAATATCAACAGATAATGATAATCTAGACTCAAGTCTCAAATCAGTATTGAATTATAAAAAATTAAAATCGGCGGATATACATGTAGGTGTTACTTATACTCTTCCGGTAAAGTTAACGAAGTAGTGAGCGTTTTTTCATAGTTGCATTTGATAATTATGAAATATATCCGGCAAAGGTGTTGATTCACTTTTGTCGGTTTTTTTATGTCAATATTGAATTCCAATCAATATATATAGTTTAGTTTTTATTACTCCTTCACGAACCTATAGCTATAAATACTATTAGAAGATTTATCTAGAATACTCAATATATAGATTGAGGAATTAAGGCTTTCAATATTGATACCATTTGACACATCCTCTGAGTTCATTAATAGTTTCCCGAGATTATCATATATAGAAACTCTATAATTTTCTGGCAATTGCCCATCTAAGAAAATGTTGTCATTAGATGGATTAGGAAAAATTGACAAAGTAAGACTTGCTAGTTCATTTGTATTAGATACTACGTCATAAATAAAATGTTCTCTGCCTATATTTCCATTTCTTGCAATAAAGAAGATTTTGTCATTATAAGCCAAAAACTTAGAAGGATATGATTCACCATTTGTATTAGTATCTATTTCAAATGTACCTTCAGTAGTACCATCAGAAACCCAAAGTTCCTGATTAAATGGTTTTCCAGCACTCATGAAAATATTCTTTCCATCCGTAAATATTGTACTTGGTAGATAAAACCCTGCTCCAGAACCTGGATTAATATCCTTTACCAATTGAGTACCAGCAGCAGTTCCATCGGTAACATAAAATTCTATACCCGTTTCAGGAGTTTCACCTTTAAAGTACATCTTACCATCAAGAACAACCGTATTCTGTGGAGCGTATCCGTCTTCTCCAGGATATAAATCAATTACCAATTGAGTGCCCGCTCCGGTTCCGTCCGATCTCCATAGCTCATCTCCAGTCACTCCGTCATTAGCTGGAAACAAAACAAAATCGTCTAAAACTCTAAATCTTGGCCCAAACCAATTGAGAACAGTATTTTCGAAATCTTTGATCTTTTTTGTTCCGGATGTAGTTCCGTCACTTACCCAAACATCACTATTATGCATCATAAACATATGTGATTCTGTAGCTGCAAGATCTCCTGGGTCAAAACCAAATGCATCATCTGGATCTTCTTCCAATATTAAAACTGTTCCAGAAGTAGTGCCATTTGTTTTCCACAATCCATCTCTACTAGCAAAGTATAAATTCCCTTGAAAAACTGTAAACTCTTCTGGCCATGTTCCAGTTACAAAACTTCCACTAGCATTATCATATCCAATATTCTTCAAAAGAACAGTACCTTCCACGGTTCCATCAGTTTTCCAAAGTTCATTATCATTTGGCCTATCTCTACCATTAAAATATAATTCTCCATTATATATACCAAATGAATTATGTGTATTTCCAAATCCTGCATATAAACCGTCGCCCGCTCCTTCATTTAGATCGATCAGAAGTTGGGTGCCTTCTTCTGTACCGTCGGTAAACCAAAATTCAAGGCCATGAACTCCATCATCAGCTGAAAACAATAGTTTGCCATCTACCATATAAAAATTTTGACTTTCAGAATCACCTAATCCTTCATTTATATCTTTTACTAAGGTGATAGAAGTGCCATCATATTTCATCAATTCATATCCATGCTCTCCATCATTTCCAGAAAAGTATACAACCCCATTGTAAACTATTGATGAATTTTCTTCAGATGAGCCTCCAGAATTAGATCCAGGATTTAGATCACTTATCAGAGTTGCTTGTTGTCCCCATGCTTGAGAGAAAAAAATGGTGAAGCAAATACTTAAAATTGTTGTATTTAGTTTAATCATAATGGTATTTAATTAGTTACTTAATAATTGTTTAGCCATGATTTAATATTCAAAAATAGCAACTATATTTAATTATTAAAATCATCAGTTCATGTTTACTGTGTAATCCTATAATACAAAGGAAGTATGGATTTATATTGTTGTAATGCTAATTCAAATTTACTCCTCTAAAATATTAAAAGCTTATGATCCATATCCTTACATATAATTTTTCGCCTAATTATCTCGAAGAACGCACTCCACAAAGAATGAACCACTTCGAGCATTTAAAACCATACATACACAGAAAAGAACTACTATTAGGGGGAGCCACCGATTCTGAAAGTCCTGAAGGCATATTAATTTTTGACAACCTTAGTCGTGAAGAGATAGAAATGTTTGCCAAATCTGATCCATATGTCATAAATAATATTGCCACATCTTATAAAATAGAAAAATGGAATGCAGTGGCAGGCTGTTTGATAGATTATGTAAAAACATCAAAAACCTAAAGCTTTGATATGTGGACCTGCCCAAAATGTGAAAGAAAATTTAAGACAACCAATCAGTCTCATTCTTGTACAAAGGTGGAGTTGGATGATCTTTTTGCAGGTAAGCCTCCAGAATTACTTTTAGCATTTGATGGGATACTTTATAGAGTTATGGAATGGGAACCAAATGATGTAGGAGCCGCAACAAAAGCAATCGTATTTACCAATAAGAAAGCATGGCTGATCGTAAAACCGATGAGCAAAGAACTAGATGTGAAGTTCTATCATTCTGAAAACATACAAAGTCCTCATATCAAAAAATCTTCATTATGGGGCAAAAAATGGGCTCACCAAATAAGGATAAAAGATGAAGATCAGATAGACGAAGAGTTGCTCAGGTTACTGAAAATGGGGTTTGATTATGCGATGAAATAGCGATAAATCCTTCTCTTAATTAAGTGAATTTCTCAGTATGAAAAATGGTATATTATAAGATCTACTAGACTAGATTGGTAAATTACTTTTCACATTACTTACCAATCTAGCCATATAGATTATCCACAAAGCTCACACATACACCATTTTATTCTGGACTAAAATATTCAATCATACTTCAGTACTGTGCTAATGTACTATTCTTCTGAATCATTCTTTTTAAACTTCTTCAAAACAGTAGATGCATTTATTTTATCCGATGATTTTTTAATTATTTTACGCTCAGGAAGCGCCTTAATAATTCGTTGAGTCGTCATTTTCAAGACATCCATAAAGTCACCACTTCATTATCATCACAAATTGGTCGAAGTAAATCAAGGAATGAGGTTACAAACATATTTTTTCTGATCTTCAAAGTAAACTATGATATTGGGTTTAACTATCAATATACAAAACGGAAGAAGTAATACCAATTCTGTTTTAAAAAGTGCATTTCAGTTTGAATAAAAGTCTACCTCCCCTTCAAAAACAACACCCTGAAATCCACCACCTAAAAATCCAATCTCTACCTTATCAGCTCTTCTTGGTACGACTACTTGCATCACATATTTATTCCGTTTTTGATATTCCGTCATAGCATGAAATGTTCTGAAAGTATAAAGTGAAACCTCCTCTCCCCTATTTGAGAATCGCACATATATCTTCCCACTCCAATATCCTTGCTTGACCAATAGATCCAAATTAACTTCTAAATCTCCATTTGTATTAGAATGATATTCCGGAATAGTGTATTGCCATAATAGCTCTTTTCCATTTACTTCCGTTTCTGAATCTATGCTAAATAAAACTTTTTGCTGATCCATTGACGAGGACAACACTTGCCCTCCATCCATCAAACTCATATCCAGCGGTGTCGGATCTTTATCTAAATAAACTGCCTGATAATAAGCTCGATTCATATCATCATAATGGATGATATTTTGCTGATACTGCCATACCTGAAAGAGATTCACGCCAATTAGATATAACCCTAAACCAAGAAATAGATATTTCCATCTTTTGCTGAGTATCCAATTCACAAACCCTACAAACGCCAACGCAAAAACAGGATAGGACTGCACCAATGCTCGAGTTGAATAGCTCCCTCCGTACCGCCAATTATTCCATGAAATGATGATCCAAATATTGATCAAGCAAAACCAAATAACAGACTTTCTGAATGGACGATTCTTTAAAAAGAACAAACCAACAACAAAGAAAATAGTAATCGGTGTATAGATAAACCATCCTTTCTCCCATCCAACTAATACTTTCCAATACGGGTCAAGGAAACGCCACTTACTACCCACTGTCTGGATGAAATTACCCGTAACATATAACCAATAGACTACCTGTAAACCTCCTCCTAAGACCCCTCCTAGAAAAGCGTAAATAAGATGTGATCTATTCGATCTAACCAATGCCCATTTTTTACTCTTTTCTTCTTTATTCTGCGTATTCCATAAAATAGGAATGAGTACCATAATCAATTCTGTAGGTCGCATGATTGTCGCTAGTCCTATCGTCGCTCCTATGGCGAAAGCAATTTTTCTACTTGGTTTGTTATGCCACAGCATTGAGAGATATAGGACTAAAGCATAGAGAATCATCACATACCCATGGCTATGCCCCGCTTCAATAGCAATATATTCTACTGCATTGGTAGCTAGAAATACAAGTACCAATGTAACTGCAGCTGTCGCTTCATCATAATAAGTCAAGAGCACTTTACGAAGTAAAAACAAACACAAAACAAGATAAAAAATAGGGGCAATTCCTATAGAAAATTGATAAGGAGGAGAAAATCCATCAGATGGATAATCTGTCATTTTTGAAACTAAATGTCCTGCAGTGAAGAATGGTAATTGTAACACCGCTACCCCACCTAAATAGTTAGTGACATAGTTTCCGTTTTCATGTTTTCCGAGTTGAGATGGTTCTTTGCCGCCATACACATTGTATTTCTCATTAATTTCAGGTAACCATTCATATTTTGTGATATCCGCATAAATAAAGATCGCAGGTAAATAAATATAGTAACCCAATCCATCCGAATCGGTGAACATATTCTTGTCCGGTTGGTCAAAATCTAATGATAGAAATCGAACGATCAAATAAATAGTAAGGATGGCAATACATGAAATTCGGGATAACATGTTTTCTGTATTATTGAATTTCAAATTTTGACAACTCTACACTTAATGTTTCATTTTTAGATAGGGTGCGCACCATGACAAGATTATTATCAACGATCTCTATGATAGGGAAACCACTACTTCTACTCGATGCTGTTTCCATTAATGTGATCCCGCCCGCTGCAATCAATCCGTCTTTGATTACAGTTGCCTTGATATTAATACTCTCCTTTTCTGTATTCACCCAAGTTACTACTATTTGATTTTCTTCAGATATAGTTACATCAACTCTGCCTAATGGCTTGACGCCATCTATTAGAATTGGTTGATCGAATGTGTCACCATCATCTTTAGACGTCGCCAAGTATACTTTGGGCGATCCATTCATTTCAGTGTACCAAGCAACTGCCAAAAGAGAATTATCATATGCTACAGCTGGACCATTTACTGGGCAACCAGCAATCTTCCAATTGTCATCATAGACTTTATTGGATGTCCATTTTCCATCTTTATATTTTGCAATAGATATGTCTCTTATTTCTTCATCAGACCGATCTCTATACACTACTACTGGACCAGAATCAGTCATCACAGCATCCGTTTGACAACAATCACATACCCGATTATCTATTTCTGAATCATTCGTCTTTTTACCGTTTTCATCAATCCATGATGCTCTCAGTGTCATAGGCATAGTTCCTCCATGACCATGCCCACCTTGGTCGTGTTCGGTAGCCTGATCAACTACTACATCAGATAATGGTGTTTTTGTATTTCGTCCATCAAGCCACGTAACAAATGCTCCGTTCTTATCTGAAATCATAGTTACAAATCCATGCTCTGCTGCTACACCATCATCATGCAGCACAAAAGGCCTTTCTGATGTTCGCATTCCATCTTTCGAAATGGCACAAACAACATCATAATCATAGGTGCCTTCTGCGCTCATCTGCAGCCAATGTGCCATAATTTGACTGCCTGACTTATCCATACTTACTATCGATGGTATATCAGCCCAATTCACAAACCAATTAGATCCAGTAGATATAAGAGCAGGATCAGAAATAGTGCCCTCTGAATAACGATGCATGATAAGTTGATCGGTACTGTCGTTTTCCACTTGAACATAACTTACTAAAAGCCTACCATCAGACTGGAGATGTAGATTAGGAGATTGGCAGTTATTACAAAGAATTTCAGATGAGATTAAAGCAACACTTACCTTTTGACTAGTGTCTTCGCATCCTACTAAAAGCAAAAAAGAAAAAATAGATAATAAATACTTGTTCATAAGTGCAAGATAGCGTGTTCTTATCATATTGTATTTATCTTGATAAAAATTAGTTCGCCTCCATTTAATACTTGAATCTAAGCATGGATAAATCCTATTTTGATAGTTATAGGTTATCAAACCCCGAAGATTGTCCTACTCAAATATTTGCTTGACATTTTTAGATATCAGTGCCACCCAAAACTGAACATCCCAACAACCTATCCCTAGGAATGAATCAATAATAAAGTTACATTCTTCTGCTTGATCTTTTCGCTTCTTCTGCGTTAAAAAGCCTCACCGATGCGCTGCATTGCCTACGTTTTTTGCCTTGAAGAATGAATAAATATCTGCACATAAAAACGTACTTTATTAATGTATCATTCCTATATTCGCATTCAAATTAAATTATATGGCAAAGTACCTGTTTCTTCTATTTACTATAAGCTCATTTATAGCTTGCAAAAACGATAAAACAGCAGTTGTTGAAGATACTGATAAAAAGGTTGTAAAAAAAACTATCCCAGTCTCAGGTCAATTCAACCATGATGACATGACATTTACTTACAGCTACGATAAATCAAAAGACGAAACAAAAATTGGGATCAAAGGGAAGTCTGAAGAAACATATTTATCAAGTGGTAAAGTAATCAAGTACTTTTTCTCAGATTTAGATGCAGATAAAAAGGATGAAGCATTTATAGTCTTGACTACTGCAGAAGGACAATCACACATAAAGTCATTCTCGATCTTGAATGATTACGCTGTGGAGATATTTTTAAATGAAGTAGCTGATGCTCCTGCAAATGCCAAAAAGACGTTCACTTCACAATATGGTCAGTTGATAGAAAAAATGGAAGTCAAAACACCTGATAATAAAGTGATCAAAAAAGAAATGAGATACAACCTTGTAGCTGGTGAAGCTGGATATTCTCTAAAACCACAAGGATGGACCAAAGAACAACTTAAAACTAAAAGTGGTCAGTATAAAACCGGCATGTACGGCAAAGAAAAATACTACAACAAACTATATGTAAACGAAAGTGAGACTGGAGAATGGTTCGTTGATATCAAAGTAAAAGACAGCAAAACAGAACGTAATGTTTGCGAATTCCAATCCATCGGAGAATTTATAAATAAAGATCTATTTGTCCCACTGAATTATCAGAATGACAATCTAAACGGAGTATTGCAGATTCGGTTTGTAGATCAGTCAGTTATCGTCTACACTCAAAATATACAGAATGGTTCTCAGATGGCAGAGGTTTGTAATAAAAAAGGCAATCTCTCGGGTAACTACTCAAAACTAAAAGTACTTTATGAAGAATAATACAATCGTTATCATGGGCAGTTCGAACCCGATGGGTAATACCTATGATGTCTGTAGCGAAATCGTTAAAAAGACAGGTTATAAATTTCAAGATCTCATGGAGTTAGTAATCATGCCATATGATTATGAATATGAAAACAGCGACGATGACTTCATAGGATTTATGAAGCATGTAGTCAAAAATTATGACCATATAATCCTTGCTTCACCGGTATATTGGTACTCAGTTAGTGGTACTATGAAAAACTTCATCGACAGATTCACTGATTTGCTCAAAGTAGAAAAAGAGACTGGTCGTGAACTCAGAGGTAAATCTCTACAACTTATAAGTGTGAGCAATTCCGATGATTGTCCAGAAGAATTTGCAAAACCTATAGAAAGAACAGCAAATTATCTAGCTATGGAGTGGAAAGGGCACACGCACTTTCCTGTTGATGAAAAAGGTATTATGGAAGAGAGGTTGGGCACTATTTAATATTACATTAGAGATAAAATAGTAAACCAATTACATTTTTAATTTACATCTAAAATGTCACCCTTTTTCAAAAAGTAAGTGCTTAACCACATAATTCCTATGGCGAGTAGTAGTGCTGGAACAATTGTTTTTAGTTCTATAAAATCACTGAATACCTTTTCTTCATTGGCCATTATCCCTGTCCAAACCTGGATAAAGAAAAAACATAAAAAGAAAACGATTGTGTAAACTGATTTTTTTATCATGATTTCAATTTATAAGGTTTATTATTTGAATTGAATATCTTTCATATACAGATGTTAAAAAAAAGGTATCAGATCTTAACACAACCTAATTTCGTATTTATATTTTAATATAATAAAATTTCTACTCTACATACTCTTTACGATGCACTAACGCTAGAGTGTAATCATCAATCTCAAGGTAGCCATGATCATAACAAAACTTATATACCCTACCCGCTTTAGTTTCATAGATATTGGTAAAATAAGCAAACTTAAACCCCGCGGTCAATAGTTTTTCGCGACGAATTTTGGTTTTACCCTCAGGATTGAACTCAGCTAAAATTCTTCTATTACCCCTTAGGATTCTATTGATTTTAGTCATGAAGTTATTGGCATCTCGATTAAGGACGTTATTGAATGCCGTTCGGCAATCATCACAACAGAACTTCTTATCCGATCTTCCCCTTACTGGATCTCCACATTGGGCACATTTTTTAACAACGGCATTTTTCATAATATCAATTTTGTAATTGGTCTATAAACAGCAAAAGCGCGCTACATTTCTCAATATAGCACGCTTTTTACAATTTTTTAAAATAAATATCAAAGAAGTCTAATCCTGATTAGCCTAAGTTGTTGAATACAGCTTGTACATCCTCGTCTTCTTCTAACTTATCTATCAGCTTTTCTATGTCTTCCATTTGCTCATCAGTAAAGTCTACTGGACTTGTTGGTAGTCTTTGTAGATCTGATTTTGCAACTTCTATTTCCATTTTTTCTAGTGCCGTCGCCATATTTCCGAATTCTGTATATACAGCATAAGCATAGACTGTATCTTCGTCAACCTCTACACTCTCCAAACCATGATCGATCATCTCTAATTCAAATTCTTCTGGATCAAAACCTTCTGGCTTTAAAAATTCGAATACCGCTTTTCTATTGAACATGTAATCCAATGATCCTGTAGGTACAAGAGCTCCTCCTGTTTTGTTGAAGTATGACTTTACATTTGCTACCGTTCTTGTGGTATTATCCGTTGCACATTCTACTACGATCAATACACCGTGAGGTCCTTTGCCTTCATAGAGTACTTCTTGAAAGTCTTCAGCATCTTTTCCTGTTGCTCTTTTGATGGCAGCCTCGATATTTGTCTTAGGCATATTCTGAGCCTTTGCATTTTGGATAGCTACCCTTAATGCTGCATTCATATCAGGATCGCCTCCACCTTCTTTGGCAGCCATCTGTACTGCTTTTGCCAACTTTGGAAATATACGTGACATATTCCCCCATCTCTTCATTTTCGCCGCCTTACGATATTCAAATGCTCTTCCCATTTTATGTTTTTATTTTATTCTATTCTTCTATTAGATGTAGTTTCTATTCCTGCAAAAGTAATAAATAAAATTTCTAGCCTAAAAATCCATTCCAAAAGATCATTGAGCACTTGCGATCAGTAAGCTTGACACCAATAGACATCGCACTCAATTCACACACTTCATCACTTATCCAATCCTAAATAATTCACTTTTAAATAGTTTAAATATACACCGATCTTTGCGCAGTCTAATGATTTGCATGACAACCTCTTGGATCAGTTAACCAATCATAAATTCCTATGTTGCTTCTATAGTCACATCATCACCCATCAACAAATCAACACATCCCCTACTGCCCAAAAGCATAACTCACCAAATTTGCTC
This sequence comes from uncultured Saprospirales bacterium, assembly GCA_913061325.1. Classification (GTDB taxonomy): domain Bacteria; phylum Bacteroidota; class Bacteroidia; order Chitinophagales; family Saprospiraceae; genus CAJXUU01. The sequence continues at coordinate 14,709 of CAJXUU010000072.1, forward strand.
CCATTCTCAAAGCTTTGATTCTTACATCTTCTGGATCTTTGTGTACTTCTTGATCTTCCCATCCATCTCCGAGATCAGATTCGAAGCTGTAGAAACAGACAACTCTTCCTTCATGGATGATGCCAAATCCTTGTGCAGGTTTACTATCGTGTTTATGTATTTTAGGAGGTCCATTATCAAAATCGTAACGTTGGTGATAAACAGGGTGCTGGAATGGCAACTCTATAAAATCATTTTCTGGAAATACCTTTCTCATCGCTAATCTCACGAATTCGTTCATCCCATAATTATCATCGATGTGAAGAAAACCACCTGCGATGAGATAATTTCGCAGGTTCTCCGCTTCCGAATCTGAAAAAATCACATTTCCATGGCCAGTCATGTGGACAAATGGATGATTGAATATCTCAGCGCTGCCCACATCTACAGTCGCATATTCTAGGTCAAAATTTGTATTTAAAAACTTATTGCTGAATGCAGCAAGATTGACTAATGCTGTTGGGTTAGCATACCAGTCACCACCACCATTGTATTTCAGTAGGGCAAGTTGTAAGCTTGGTTTCACACTATTCATTGTAGAAAATGAGAAAAATCCCAATGCTAATATCAACGATGCTATTTTCAATAATTTCATTCTTTGTCTTTAATCTAAATTCAATAAGTGGCAAGCCACCAACCCTGCTGTCTCCGTCCTCAATCTCGACTTACCTAACGATACTTCTGTCCATTTGTTGGCTGCAGCGAGCGAAACTTCATCCTCTGTAAAATCACCTTCTGGACCTATAAGTACGATTGCATCTGTGCCACTCGTATATAACTTCTGCAATGCCGATTCTGGTTCCATACAATGGGCAATATATTTATTTTCGAAGCCTATATCACCAGATACAACCTCTTTCAATGCCATTAAGGGATGTAGTGTTGGTTTGTGCAGGTTTTTAGACTGTTTCATGGCAGCGATCATCCTTTTTTCTAGCCTTTCTAGCTTGATCACTTTCCGTTCTGACCTTTTACTCAGGAATGGATAGATATCTGTAATGCCAATTTCTGTTGCTTTCTCAAGGAACCATTCAAACCTATCGATGTTCTTTGTTGGTGATATGGCTATGCCAATTCTATGCGGAGCATCTTGCCTTTCTATTTCTTCTAGAGAGACTATTTCTACTTCTTTTTTGGAGATCAATCCTATTGCACCGGTGTATAGATGTCCCTTACCATCTGTAATATATACATTGTCACCCATTTTCTTACGAAGGACTTTGGAGCAGTGCTGACATTCATCATCAGCGAGTTTGGCTACCCCATTGTTTATGTTTTGACTGTAGAAAATAATCATGGCATGAAGGTAGGAAAATGATTTTTCATGTTAATAACTTTTATCAAATCTTCCTTTCTATGTTCTGCATTTTTATTTTATCAAATTGATCCAACCTCACAAAATCAACATTTTTCATTAATCATATCTCACCAAATTTGAATTCATATTTGACTCTAAAAGCCAGAAAAATTCAATTGTGGGGCTTATAATTATTTAACATGAAAAGGCACTCGATCAAGTCCGTGAGTATATAAAAGGGTAATCCTAACTCATCCGCTAGGTTTACTTTTCGATTCAAACTATCTAACATGTACATATCCTTTTTTGGTAAGCTTTCATTGGCTATTGATATTTGAATACCTTCGGATAAGTTTAACTCTAGAGCTTCACTTATTCCATTATAAATGCTATCTGAATCTTCAATTGTATCATGCAGGATCGTTAGTGTATCAAGTAAACTATGTCAAAATTCGATGATGTATTAGAAACCATAATCACTTTTGTTGTGGCATTGATAGAGGAACAAAGAATTTGATAGTAATCATAAAATTTTCTGACCATATATGTTATTATAGATTAAATAGCTCCGCAGCTTACTTACCAAATAAATATTATTTGAACATAATGATCTTAATCAAAAAAATAATCCCCAAACTATAAACACATTTAACTAATATCTTAATAGTGAGTCAATTACACAGTAAATCATAACCAATTCCTGTGAAACAATAACGAGAAAAACATTCTTATAAACTTATTATCGTTTCCTTTATTATTTTACAAACACTCCATATACAACTACACATCAGAAACAGATATCCGAGGTAATTCGTTCGCTCAACAATAGTCATTTAGTTTCCATTGTTTTACATCCACACACAAGCCTATGTTAATCAGCAGCTCCTCCACGACTTCCTCGCTTCAAGTGTTTCTTATACGACCCAAATAAATTTGATAGATACTTAATGCTCTATTCTTTAAGATCGTTGAACCATCCTTAGAACATTATTTTCCCAAAATCAATATTTTCTTATAATTCATATTATGAATTAATACTAGAAAAACACAAATATCAATCTTTATTATTTATCAAAACGAAAGTATAAGGTTTGAGACTAAATAGATATATGAAGACTGATCACATCTCCTAATTGTTAAATGTAAAACCAGCGTAAAAGAGTTTGGAATATTAGTTATTGAGTGATTACACAAACTGTCAATATCAGAAAGCTCGAACTGCCCTAACTAACTTGGAACTGTCCTTACTGTAGTTATCAGAAACACCACTGTCGAAATCCTGTCCCTTACCTTGGTCCGCCTGCTTCTCAGTAGAACTCCAATATATATCATTATCAAAATTTCCATACCCATTAAACTTTAAATTAAAATACATTGTGTTTAATTCGTCTTTTGAGGGTAAAAACCAATCATCATAACCCAAATTATCAAGATCATTACAAATTTCAGCCGCTATTCCTGTCTCACCACAACCCGCTATAATCAAAGAAGTATTTGCTTGTCCTGTTGCTAACTTATTACTTGTACCTCCAATAAGAGTATCTATACATCCCCATTCAGCACCTGTACTTTGATCATTAAGTGCTGCAATTAAGCCAGTACCATTAAAAGTATTTAAGTGGCATATAAGTCCACCTTGGTATGTTTTACCATATAATGAGTCTAGTAAACTGTTATCACTACTGTAGATTGAAATAGGTGTTTCTCCCGCATCAAGTCTCTGCTGAACTGAATAACTAGCAATTGATAAATTGTAAATAACATTAATTTTAGCTAGCCCGTCAACAATAATATAATTACCATTTTCAATAAAAATTGTATCTTCATTAATACTTAACTGCTGAAGTTCATTCATTGAATTTGCATCTCCATCAGTAACATTCAAGTTTAAAGTACTGCCATCACTTAGTGTGATGTTACCCGGTGTGTTATCTGTGCTTATATCTTGTATCTCGTTTGTAACACTTCCATCAATTTCAATAGTTAAGTAACCATTGTCATCCGCATAAGCATCCACTTGAGCTTCACTCAATACTGTATCATCGAGATATGCACTTAGATCTACTTCCTTAGAGTTACCATCTTCTAAGGTAATAGTAAGAATGTTACTTCCATCAATAGCAAAAAGAGTTACAATCTGGCTATCGGTATTATCAAGATAAGAACTGAGATCTATATCTGTCGCAGCACCATTGTTAGTAATGGTGAGGATGTTATTCACTAAATTTAGGTCTTGTATCTCGTTTGTAACATCCGCATCCGCATCAATAACTGCATCATTATTATCTACATATGACTTAGTTGCAGCATCTTGACCAGAAACAGGATTTCCTAAATTTCTAATGTGTCCTGAATTTACATTTATTGAATCCGCAATTATTCCACCCAATACTTGTACATTTTGGCTAAAAACGAATAAAGGAAATAAAAAAATAAACAAAACGTAACAGGACTTTTTCATATTGTTAATTTTCAAATAAAACAAAATATTATAACTATATATAATAATAAGTCAGTTAAATAAATGCTTTGTAAATATTCATTGTTGACTTTAAAGCATTAAGCTTTGACAAGAATTTTTAAACCTTTTCTAACAAACATAGTTGAACAAAAGTAAATTTATTATTTTATTTTTACAGTTCTTTAATCCCATTTGTCATGTTTTTTGCATAAACTTAATTTTCTTTTCTGGAAGTCATGTTTTTTTTGCCTAGTATATCTAATGATGATATGAAAATAATAGATTATCTGTAAAAGCATTTTCATACTTCACCCTAAAGTCAATATGCCAGTTGCCAATTCTGAACCTTATTGTCAAGGAGGAGGTCATTAGTTGCATCCACTGGACTTTTTATTTCAGTATAAAGTAGGCTCATTAACTAGTCAGACGTAAAGACCAAGAAGAGTATGAAGGCGGACGTGAGATTATGGATCTCTGCCAAGAATTAGGAATTAAAGCAACCACATTCTACAACTAGCATAAAAAGTATTCCTACATGAAATCTAGTCAATTCAATATGAAAGTCCTAACGCATTTAAAGAATTCTGTAGGTAAGTATTAAAGATTATTAATCTATTTGATAATGATTTCATGTTACTATCATTAGCCAATTTATCAATTAAAAAATTATTAGTTGCTTTTTTTCGTTAACCTATAACCCCGAAAAATACCCATTACTTTTTTAACAAGTTTCTCTTCTCCAATTTCAGGAATATTCAGTCATGAGCATAAAACTGACAATGGATAGCTTATAGCCAATAATACCATGATACTTGTCATCCAAACGGGCAATTTACTAACCATATCATACAAGAATAAAAACAAAGTCCAGAAACAACAATCACAAGAATCATATGACAAATTATTTGAGTTTTTTTAAGCTTTGATTTTATGATCCAAGTATAACTTCATTCATTATTTTAGCTGCAGATCAAGAATAACAATTGTTCAATAATAATTTCTTTTTTATTTATATTTCTTTTAACAATTCTATTGTTCCATGTTTTTTCAGGTTAAAAATACTATCACCCTCATATTTAGCTTCCTGAGTAAATTTCATAAAAATTCTTCCATCTAAATACCAGCCATTCGCTTTCAATTTAGTTTGAAAATCATAAGAACCATGCTGACTGTAAGTTGTTTCGTCAAATATTTGTTCTTTAATTTCCAAAATATTACCATTCACATCCATCACTATATCCTCATTGTTTAATAACCTATCTATCAAAACTGTTTTATTATCCAACTCCTCAATATTAGGCCAAGCTATAACCCAACCAAATGATGTTATACCCCCTTTATATTTACCAACTACATGATCAACATTAGCGGAATCAGTATCTCCACAACCCATAAAAACCAGTATAAAAGAAATGACAAAAATTCTAAGAAATTGGTACATAATAACGTGTTAAATATAATTATACGAAACTAAAAATTAAGAATCAAAAAATCTAAAGGTCACAATAGTTAAGTTACTTTATTGCTGTCTCTTATACACATCTCCGAGCCC
>CAJXUU010000073.1 GCA_913061325.1 uncultured Saprospirales bacterium
AATGAATAAATATCAGCACATAAAAACGTACTTTATTAATGCATCATTCCTAAGAATAGAAACGTTTAAATAAATAAAAAATGCCAAATCAAAATAATTTGATTTGGCATTATTTATTTAAAGATTGTCACATGAGAATAAAGTCTCGAAATATAATCTGAAATATAATCTATTTCTTTTTCTTCTTATCCTTACTCTTAAAATCCCCATTTCTCCACGCATCAATAAATTTCTTCCATGCTAAAGGATTAAAAATATTTTGAGGTTTTGTTTGACCAACGTATCCAAAGTTCCTAGCATTTTGCTTCAGCTCTAATCCTACAGTTTCCCGGCCATCCGCTGGTATTGTGTATCTTAATTCATCTAAGACCTCCTTTGCTAGGTTTTCATCAGCTCTATCTCTTAGATCATCGCTTATATCGATGGCTAAGAATTCATACTTAAAGTACTCTCTATCTGGCCAAGGATAAATAACTGCTTCAGGAAGCAAAAAACTATCTTCACTCATAATCTGTACGTAAGAATATAATAGCTTAGATAATGTATCAGGTATGGTATATTCTGCATCTCTGAAGCCTATACTTGTAAATCTTACTGTTTCTCCCTTTTTCGCTACAATAGAGAAAAATCCGTCAACATCTGAATTTGTACCTCGACTAGTACCTACTATACCAATATTGGTATATGGGAGTATAATTACATCGCCATCGTCTCCTTCTGTTACAACAAGACCAGAAAACTGGATCACACTATCTTGCTTCGTTTTCTTTTGAGCATTTACACTCATTGATCCTAAAACCATTACCGCTAATAATAATACTATTCTCATACTTTACTCTAGATTGATATATTTATAATATTCAATGCAAAAAACGATATACAGGTTCAGAATGATTATGAAATTTCAGATTTAACATGAAATTAATAAAGTAGTGCTTTTCTCGACAGTTTAAGTCGCCTATATTCATTAATATTCCTTACTTCTTTTTCTTCTTTGCTTGCACTGCTTGTTGTTGTTTCATTGCGTCCTCCATTCTTTGTTGAAATTTATTCACCTTCTTTGGAGCTGCCTTTTTTGCATTCAATTCTTCTCGTAGTTTTTCATCATTAAATATAAATGACTTAGTAATTACTGTCTGAGAGATATTAATCAAATTACTGAAAAACATATAACATGTAAGACCAGATGCATAGGTATTGAAGAACCCAAAGAACATAACAGGCATCAGGTATTGCATATACTTCATAGCTGGATTTGCTGACATATCCATATGCTTCGTATTGTAATATGTATAAACCAACATACTCACAGAATATAGAATCGTAAACAAACTCAAGTGATCTCCTACAAATGGAATATTAAATGGCAGAAGGAAAAAATCATCAAATGATGATAAATCCTGTGCCCACAAGAATGACTCTTGACGGAATGAAATCGATGCAGGAAAGAACCTAAACAATGCATACCAAATCGGCATTTGTATGATCATAGGAAGACACCCACCGAGCGGACTGACACCATACTCTTTATAGATCTTCATGGTTTCCATTTGCTTCTTCTGGGGCTCATCTTTGAACTTATCTGTCAAGTGTGCCAACTGAGGCTTAAGTGCTCCCATTAGTGCCTGAGAATGCAACATCTTATACATCAATGGATAAAGCAACATCTTGATAATGAAAATCACTAGAATGATAACGATTCCTAGGCTACCAATAAACTTAGAGAAGTAATCAAATACCGGTCTTATCACCCATCTGTTGATCGTTCCGAATATACTGTTACCAAATGGAATGATGTACTCAAGAGATAAATCATATGCCTTTAGGTTATTGTATTCATTAGGTCCAACGTACATTGCCATATCGAATCCGTTTCCTTCTATTGGAATCTCTAATTGAGTAGTCAGTTTTTCTATATGAGAGATAGATTTCCCGTCCTCTATTTCATTCTTAACACTTTCTACTACACCAGATGAAAATGGTGTTTTCATAGCTAGCAATGTAGAATTAAAATACTGGTTCGAGTGCGATATCCAATCCAATTGTTCTTCATCTAATACTGTCTTATCATCCTGCATACATCCACAATCATCAGGATCGCTTTCTAAGTGCTCTTTGTAATAGACAGCAGAATATTGCTGTTCGAATGTTGCATTACGTTCGTAATCGTGTAAGTAGTTTTCCCAATTGAAGCCTATTGTGTTTGCTTTAGCATTGAATACTTTATCCAATCCTGCATAATCGATATCATAGTCAAGGTTGTAACTTTCATCAAGTGTGTATACCTGCTTGAATGAACCACCAGTACTTGCTTTTGCCGTAAAAGTTATTTTTCTACCTGACTTAGAACCTTGAAAATATAGATCCTCCGTCGAAACATACCCACTTGGAGCTGAAGCAATAGGAAGCAAGTATTCAAACTTATTTCTTTTGTCACTTAACATTTCTATTAGCTCCTCCGTCGTCTCTTCTCCTCTCGTATACGTCTTCTTTGTATATTCCTTCAGTTTTACGGATGTCACTTTACCTCCTTTACTAGAGAAAGTAACAATTACCTTATCGTTTTGTAAAGTAAAATCTTTTGCTGTTCCCACAGATGCTGATGCAAATGGTCCAAATAGTCCTGCATTTTGTGCAAGCCTTACAGAGTCTGGTAGTTGAACCGCTGGAACTGGAGTCACAACTGCAGCTGCAGCTGTTTGATCCAAGCTTTCAGCTGCGATCTGAATATTGGCGATAGAGTCTTGCATTCCCTGATGTTTCGCCATTTCTTCTTCACTAGGTTTATTCAAATATGACCAAACGAATAAGGTCGAGAATAAAAGTATAAACCCAATTATATGATTTTTTTCCATTGTGTATTTTTGCTTTCGAAATGAGGCATTTGTTGCGTAGCCTCAAAATTCGGTGCAAATGTACAATTTTTCGAGGCTTATTCGATAGAAAGCTTTATTTGATCTACCACTTTGACAGTATTTTGATCTGCTCCTTGATTTATCTATTAATTAACGTTGAGTGCTGAAAATTTATTCATAGAATTGAAAAATGAAAACTAAATGGCATAACATAATGATTTCATGTTCAGAAATTTGTATTTAATAACACACTTAACCAACAATACTATACTGTTTAATTCATAACATTGTAGCTTTGCATTCTATTTGCAATCCTCACTACATAGAATAATCAGATTAAATAAATGAAACAATACATAGCTGAATTTATAGGAACTTTTGCACTTGTATTTTGTGGTACTGGTGCCATAGTGATCAATGAAGTAACTGCGGGCCAAGTCACTAATGTCGGAATCGGAATCACATTTGGAATGATCGTTATGGCGATGATTTACACCTTTGGAAGAATCTCGGGAGCACATATCAACCCCGCTGTAACCATTGCTTTTGCGTTTGCTTTTAAAGTAAATAAAAGAAGTTTAGTAGGTTATATTATTGCACAATTATTAGGGGCGTTTTTAGCTTCAATCGTATTGGCTTTTCTTTTTCCTTCTAATATGAATTTAGGAACTACATTACCCGCGGGCAGTTGGCAGCAATCTTTTGTATTGGAGATTATATTGACCTATTTCCTTATGCTGGTTATCATTTTTGTAAGTCAAAATAAAAAGACGAGCCATATGACTGGCATGGCCGTTGGATCAGTTGTTATGTTAGAAGCAATATTTGCAGGACCAATCACAGGTGCGTCAATGAACCCTGCAAGATCAATAGCTCCCGCAATCATATCTGGAAACACTACACATCTTTGGTTGTATATAGCAGCGCCTATTATCGGTGCTATACTAGCTGCTTACACTTGGAAATATATGGAAGAAGATTGATTTTTTGTTGATGTAGTGATTTTGTTGATTTGACAGCCTGCAAAATTGATTTTTGCTACACTGTCCTACGTGTTTGCTTTGCAAGACACTTGGTTGATTTTTTGATTTTTATTCTACTAAAAAGTGATATCCCACTCCTTTGAGCGTCATGATATTTACCTTATCATCTCCGGATAAATATCCTCGGAGTTTTCTGATGTATACATCAAGATTTCTGCTATTGAAGTATGAATCGTCATTCCAAACCTTCAGCAAGATCTCTTTTCTTTCTGTGGTTCCATTTATGTTTTCACATAACAAGCCTAAGATCTGGCTTTCTTTATGAGACAATGTTCTTTTATCTGATTCAGAAATCAATTGATGTTTAATTGGATGAAATGTGTAATATTTTCCAATAGGTATATCATCTACTTTAGGGGTTTCTTTTTTAATTCCGTCTGTAATCTTGAGGAGGTTTTGGATACGAACTTCCAGCTCCTCCATGCTGAACGGCTTCTTTATATAATCATTACCTCCCGCTTCAAATCCTACAACTACATCTTGCGTTTGGCTTTTTGCCGTGAGAAATATTATCGGAACCTTACTATCTAGAATTCTCACTTCTTTAGCAATTTCATAACCGTTCTTAAAGGGCAACATTATATCAAACAGACATATATCAGGAACGAATTCTAAGAAAAAACGATCTACATTCTTTCCATCTGATAAATGCATAACTTCGTGCCCTAATCTCACTAAACTTTCTTGTACGATTTTAGCTAAAAATGCTTCATCCTCTACATATAATATCTTTGCCATTGGTCTATACTTTAGGAATTGTGATCAAGAATTTAGTTCCTATATTTTCTTCACTGTCCACAGAAATACTGCCTCCGTGTTTATTGATAACATCTTTAACATAACTCAAACCTAAGCCATGACCTTTCACATTATGCTGGTCATTCGTTGGCACTCTAAAGAATCTATCGAAAACTTTATCAGCATGCTCTTTCGGAATTCCAATTCCATTATCCTTTATTGTGACTATTAGGTTTCCATTTTCTTCGTGCATGTTTATTTCAACTTTGGGTTCTCCCCCACTATACTTTAATGCATTATCGATAATATTATATACCACATTGGTAAGATGGACAGAATCACCCTTTATTGATGGATTTGACGAAGCATTGTGAAACTGCACATCAGCATTTCGATTGTCAAATTGTAGTTTCATAGAGTCTAGAATTTCTTCAATAATCTCATTCATTTTGATAGTCCCCATCTTAATATTGCTGTCTTCTCGATCAAAAACGGCAATATTGAGCACCTTATCTACTAGAAGTGACAATCGACTCACTTCATGTCTCGATATATCAACATACTCCTTCGTTCTTTCTGCATCTTTTGTTAAATCAAATCCAGAGATAGCTTCAAGTGCTACAGACATTGTTGCGAGTGGCGTTTTTAGTTCATGTGTCATATTATTTATAAACTCACTTTTTACTTTTACGAGTTGTTGTTGCTTGACATAATTGCGCATCAACGTCCAAAAAGCAAGCCCTACAATGCCCAATAAAAAGAGACTAAACAATATAATAGGCAACATTTTCTTCAATATAAATAACCTCACTCCTACTACATCTACTATCCAATTATTAATGCCGAAACTCCGAGAAGTATATTCAACTCTCATACCATCTGGAGTTGTTTCCTTATCAGTAATTATAGCATATTTTGAAGGCAGATTATTCTTGACTAACTTTTCCGAAAAGAGGGCATAAGTTTTATCGTTTCGAGATTCGGATACACTAAAAACTTGATCCAAAATAATTTCTGCTTTAAAATCCTTGCCTGATAAATCTGTAAACTTGGGGAATTGGAAGCGTTCATCGCAGTCCAAACTATCTGATTTAATCCATCTAGCAAGATCCTTTTCTTTATGTATTAATCTTATTGGAAGAGAGTCTGTATCGTCTATGATTTCAATAAACATCTCAGATTTATCATCGATTTGAGATATTCTTTCTTCAGTCTCTGTCAACAAGTAGGATAATTTCTTTTGTGAACTAGTAAGAGTGTCTTTAGTTAAGGTTTTTGTTTTCTTAGACGTTAATTCAGGAAAACGTAATTCCTTTCCAATACCATCATCAGATATCCTCAGGTCAGTTATCTGGATTTTTACAGAATCGCCACCAATCCCTAATGAGTCAGTTTCATTAGATTTGAAAAAATAAGTTAACCTATCTGTAATATCAGAATCCTTTACTTCAGTATAAGCAAGCTGTAGTTGAGTTCTTATGTCTTCGTTCAGTTGCTCTTTCTCCTTCTTGTAGCTATTCATCAACCAATACGAGACAAAGAGTATAAGCAGCATCATGCTACTCAAAACTAATATCCATGGAAGTTTTTTATTACTCATACCTCATTCTTATTAATCATAATCCAAATATACACCCTAGGCCTATGACTTGTTGGATTCATTAACCTTAATTAACCTTCCTTCTACCTAAATTAACCTAGTTCGAGAAGAAGTCGCTATAGATTTGTGTCATCAAAGAAATATAATTAAACACTTAAAATTTATACAATGAAAAATCTATTCGTAATCATCGCACTTTTTGTAACAATACAATTATCAACAGCACAGTCATCTGGAATAATATCCTATATATCAACACAAAAATTAGAAATAAAAATGGACGACATGCCAGAAGGAGTCGATTTATCTGGAATGTTACCAACAAGTAGATCTGCAACAAAAGAGCTTATTTTCAATAAAAATGAATCGGTTTATATAGATGGTAAAGAAGAAGTGGAGGATACAGAATTCACGTCAGATGATGGAAGCTTCAAAATGGTAATTATGGAAAGTGATGTCGAATCTAGACTATACAACAACTACAAAACTAAACTAAGAGTTAGTCAAGAAGACTTCATGGGTAAGGCATTTGTAATTAATGAAACTTCACCAAAATACAACTGGAAGCTTACTAAAGAAAAAATCAAATTTCTAGGGTATGAATGCACAAAAGCAACAACAACTAATGAAGAAGATGAAGAAATAGTTGCATGGTTTGCACCAGCAATCAAAACTCAAGCAGGACCTGACGGATACGGACAATTACCAGGTGCTATTCTAATGTTTTCGCTTGATAATGGCAAAATAGAAATAAAGGCTACAAAAGTAGATCTCAAGGAAGTGGATAAAATCGAAATCCCAGATGACGGTAAAGAAGTAACAGGTGAGGAATATGAAAAAATAGTTGAAGAAAAGATGAAAGAAATGGCAAAAGAGTATGGTGGAAACGGGACTATTCTTGAAATCAGAGGATAAGAATCTCATTCCATATATAGTCAATTCTAAACATTTTCAATTCTAGATGCTAACCAAATGAAACACACACTAATATTTATATTTCTACTCGTAACTAGCTTTCTTTCTTCACAATCTTATCAAATAAATGGCAATGTTTTAGATAAGGAAAACACACCTTTGATCGGAGCGACAGTTGTAGTATTAGATCAAGATACGACCATGATAGCTTTCGGAATCACTGATGATTATGGAAATTATGAAATTTACGATGTGCCGGCGGGAAAACAAATTCTGCAGGTTAGTTATACTGGATACACTGACAACAGTCACGTTATAAATTTAGAAGGAGAGGAGAGCGAGATAGACCTTGGGCAGATTGTGCTCGAGGTTTCATCTCAAATACTTGAAGAAGTAAGCATAAAGGCCGAGCATATCCCAATGGGAATTCTTGGTGACACAATTAATTATAATGCCGCCGCTTTCAAGACAAGACCAGGCGCTAGTGTCGAGGATCTATTGAAGAGATTACCCGGAATAGAAGTAGCGAGAGATGGTAGTATCAAAGCACAAGGAAAGGATGTGCAGAATATTTTGGTTGATGGAAAAGAGTTCTTTTCTGGTGATGCGACAATAGCTACAAAAAATTTAGAAGCGGAAGCAATTGATAAAGTCCAAGTATTTGATAAAAAATCAGAAGAAGCTGAATTTACTGGTGTAGATGATGGTCAAGAAGAAAAGACGATCAACTTAAAACTTAAGGATGGATACAAAAATGGTGGATTTGGCAAAGCATCTGTAGAAGGTGGCAGTGAAGATACTCGGCAAGCAAAATTAAACTACAATCGATTCGGGCCTTCTATGCAAGCATCAATAATCGCCAATACAAATAACATAAATAAACAAGCCTTCAGTTTCAATGATTATGTGGACTTTATGGGAGGATTTCAGAATGTGATTGCGGCAGGTGGTCTTTCGGAATATGGTCCTATGTCTCAAAATGGTAGCGGTGGGTCTGGAATAACAGACCAAACATCGATCGGAAGTAATTTGAATTTGGAATTATCCAAAAAAGTAAAAATGAATGGAAATTTCCTTTTCGCTCACAAAAACAATAATATAAATCAAACAGGCACAACTCAAAACTACCTTAGCAATGAAGCTTTTACAACAATCGATACATCAAATACAATTAGTACAACTAAAAACCATCGATTGAACACGAAACTGAAATACAACCCAAACCCAATGAATGCATTCACTTGGAATGTCAAGCTATTTACTATAGGAAATGATAATATAAGTGAGGCTTCTACTCTCTATCTTTTGGAAACTATTGCTACAAACTCAACAAGTAATGACCTTAATTCAAATTCAAGATCATTGAGTTTGGCTACTGATATTTTATACAAAAAGAAATTCCAAACAAAAGGTAGAAACCTCCTTACAAGAGTAAAATACGAGCACATTACCAGAGACGAGACTACAGATATTGACAATACAATTTCAAGTATGTCGATAAATGAAAGAATATTGCAATTACAAGAATTTAATAACCTGAGAAAAGTAACATCTGGAAGCTTAGATTATACAGAACCGATTGGAAACAAAATGTACTTAGGTATGAAGTATTCAGTTAGAAATGAAGATCAGACGCCAGAGAGAATTTATTTTGGAAGGGAAGGCACACAATTGTACAATCTAGAAGATCTAAGTAGTTTATTTAACAAATCTTGGACATCACATAACTTTGGTCTTTCTATTAAAAGAAATCGGAAGAAACTAAAATTAAATTTCGCTGCAAATTACACTTATGCAAATCTTATTGCATCTGAAAGAGGCGAAATATTGAACCAGAATCAAAAGTATAACTACTTATTACCTTCAGCTTCTGCAAAATTCACATTTAGAGGTGGTAAATCTTTGGATATGGACTACTATACTAATGTCAATTCTCCAAGTCTTGCTCAAATGGTAACACAGGTTAACAATCTAAATCCAAACACTAATATCCTTGGTAATCCAAATTTAAATCCAGAATACGTACACACTTTTTCATTGGGGTTCAATCACTTTGATTCATTTAATTTCTCAAGTCTTTTTTGGAATTTCAGAGCATCATTATCACCTAATAAGATCGTCAACTCTAGAACAATAAATGAGGACTTTGTTACTGAAATTTTACCAATTAATGCGCAGAATCACCAGTCATATACAGGATATTTCAATCATTCCACTCCGATTCGAAAACTAAAAATTAAGTATTCGGTTGATTCTCGTTTATCTTATAGCAGATACAAAACACTAATCAACGCTGAGCAAAGTGATGTTTCATCTGCTGTGAGTTCTATTGGTTTAAGTATTGAAAATAGAAATAAGGATATCTTTGATATTAAAGGAGGTGCCAACATCGACCTAAGTGCTTATTCAAATGATTTCAACTCAAACTTCGACAATCCGTTTTTCAACTATAGCCTTTATTTAGATGCTTTTATTGATTTTGGCAAAGGATGGAGCCTAGGTTCTAAATTTGATTACCTAACATATAACGGAGGCTTATTTGCTGAAGATCAAGTTCAACAGTTATGGAATGCTAATTTATCCAAATCGTTTTTGGACAACAAATTAACAGTAAAGATAACTGCACATGACATGCTTAACCAAAACAATGGGATAAACAGATCCGGAGGAATAAACACTCTATCTGACAATCGATTCAACACACTCGGAAAATATGTAATGGTCGGCGTAAGCTATAGGTTAGGAATAACTAAAACCAATGGAATTGGTCTCCAATAATACAATCAAAAAATTTGAAGTTGTTTGATTATCGAGCTCTAGTTGTGATGATCAATTAGGGCTTTTTTACTTGATACTAATTTATTTTAGATCACCCAATAAATTGGGTGATCTAAAACTAAGAGAGCGTTTCGAATAATGATTAGTTACAATCAATTTCCTCTAAATCCATCCTTGTTTGTTCGATTTCAGTTTCAGAAATCCCATCACAATCTTCTGCCGCATCAATCCAATCTTCTATGGCATCAACATACTTCTTGCAATTTTCTTCTGATTCATCAAGTCCATAAGTAATACCTGTTGATAATATAAGATTTGTTTGATTGGCAAACCATTCTGTATTACATTCATTTCCACTTCCTCCAGGTGAATCTTCATCAGAACCACAACCTATAATTGAAAAGCAAAGAATAAAAGTAAATAAAGTAAAATAGGTTTTCATACGCTTTTTTTTAAATCCTCTTTTATTAATAGTGAGAGAACTTTTATTAATGAATTAAATATTTCAACAGCAAAATTAAGCGTACACTACCCTATGTTTCACCACTAATGCATGATTGGCCTTTTTCAATATGTACTTTGACTTTTATAATGACTCCAAACTAGGTAATTCACTGTTAGGTCTAAGTATACATTCAAATACCCTATAGGTAAATTCGAGTATATTCCTACATACCCAAATAGCATATTTGTTTCTAATTTTAAAACCGTCAAACAAATTAAAATGAGACAACTATTACTTTTGGCTTTATCTATTGTTTTTATTTCTATGAATGCGCAACCTACCATCACAGAATCAGCAATTCTTCCTATTGGCACTGTACTTAAGGCTACCTATAATGAAGGACCTTTATCAATTGATAACAATGGAGCAAATCAAACATGGATTTTTCCAGAAAACTTAAATACTGAAACTTTCAATACTAACCTTTCAATAATTGATTCTGACGATGCCCCTTTTTCAGAACTATTCCCTGATGCTATGTTTTCCATCCTCAATGAAGATATTTTTGTCTATAGTCATTATAAAATTGAAAATAATCAATTGATAAGCTTAGGTTATGATTTAGGTGATGACTCTTTCGGTGGTCTAACATATACAACTAGTACCCCAGGAGAAGCTATTTTGAAATGGCCATTGACCTACTTGGAAGAATGGAATACTGAATCTATGATTGTAGATTATATAACTGGAACTAAAATTGGCATGGGAACTAGGAATTATTCTGCGAAAGCTACGGGCTATGGTAATGTAGAAACACCAAATGGCCTATATGAAAACGTATTAAAAATTGAAGTAGATTATGTCAATCAAGGGTATCCTATAGATCAAATATTATTCTTTCATCCTACATCTATGATACCTCTTGTTTCAGTCGATATATATGGCGATGGAGATTTTGGATACACGTATATTGATATTAAAAGCCTTCCAACATCCTCAGAAGATTTATATTTTCATGAAAATATAAAAGCTTATTATACCAATGGTGAAATACATCTAAAACATAATAAAAACTTGACAATTAAAGATATTACTCTCACAAATGGAAAATCAGCTGTAATTCCTTTTTCAAGTAGTCAAAATGAGCAGCTTACAATTTTGAAACTTAACAACAATATTGCACCGGGAATATATTATGTATCAGCAATATTAAAGAACAAACGATATTCTGCAAAAATATTTATACCTTAATTCTTTGCAATATCAAAATTGAATTTTAGTCTTTAACTAATAATATTCCCTTTTGATATGTAATTCATCTTTACTTTGTGAAAAATATAATTATTACCCTTTGTTTTACCCTGACTTGCACTATCGGCAAGCTTAATGGGCAATTGGGTTTTATTAAGCACTATACAGTAAATGAAGGATTACCATCTAATGATATAATAAAATTCGAGAAAGATCTATATGGTTTTTTATGGATTGGAACATTGAATGGGATCTCAAGATTTGATGGAAGTAATTTTACGAAATTCCATAATTTAGGGAAAGAAGAAAACGGTCTTCAGGGTAATTCTATTTATTCAATCTTAGCGACTCAAGATACATCTGTTTGGGTTTCAACGTATGGAGGAGGAATAAGTATTTATAAATATAGATCAAACACATTCAACACATTACAAAAAGGAAACAAATCAATTCTCGAAAATAGAGTTATGGGTCTGATAGAAGTTGACTCAACCTCTATAATTGCCCACTACAGAGGTTTAGATGCTCATTCAGGAGGTCTTACAATACTGAATAACAAAGGAGATGTTATTAAACATCAATTACAAGATGTAATACAAGAAGATGGATTTAAATACCGTTTTCAAGATCATTCTTTACATGAAAAAAAACTTTTCACCAGCGGATATCAACTATATGAAATCGACCTCGTAGACTTCTCATTTTCAACATTCGAATATCCCTTTCGCATTAACCGATATTCAGATGTTACTGCAATTAATCACATTACTGACAAAACGATGCTTGTCGGAGGGATTAATGGATTATATAAATTAAATATACCCAAGAAAGAATGGGACGCAATAGATAAAAACATCAATGTAAAACAGATTGTAACTCTAGGTCAGTCTCAACTTATATTAACTAGAAAACAAATACTGTCATTTGACCCCAAAACAGGTAAAACAAAGACGATACTTTCAGCTTCCAATTTAGCAAGCGTAAGTTCGGACTTAATTCTAAATCGCATATTCGTTCATAACAATTTATTATGGATTGGGTCTAATATAGGTCTTTGGTCAGTTGACATTAAACAATCTAATATTAGTAGGCAAGAGTTTCAAATTAAAAATAAAAAAATTCAAACACCTATCCCTTTATCAAAGGATCAAAAAAATAAACTTCACTATATCTCACGTAATGGAGTAATATTTAAAGAAAAAAATGGTCAAACAGAATTTATCAACAGTATAGCTGGGGTTCTCCACGATATGACTCCCTTTTCAGAAGACTTCAAATCATGGATATTTGCTAGTGACAGCGGATTATACAAATACAACCTGGAGTCATCAAAAGTGGAAGATCTTGTTCTAAAATATAATATATCAGCGCTTAAAAACAAGAGCATCTGGTCCGTTTATAAAGAGGGAGAACAAGTCTGGCTGGGTACAAAAACAAATGGGTTATACAAATATGATATATCAACAGACTCCTTGATTAATTTTAGAAATAATCCTACTAATAAATTATCATTATGTTTTGATAGATATTTATTCGATATAACAAAAGGACCGGACGGTTTCCTTTGGATATCAACAGATAAAGGGCTCAGTATACTCGATCCAAAAAACGATGAATGGATAAGATATCCTGGTATAATTGATACTCTAAGCGAGTATATAATACATCATAGTGCTAGAGGAGAATACTACATGTGGATCGGAACAAGAGATCATGGTTTATATAGATATGATATTAATACACATAAAACTAAGATATATACACTCAAAGATGGCCTACCTTATACAGGTGTAAATCGAGTCATATGCAAAAATGGGCTAGTCTTTTGCTCTACTAGAGAAGGCCTCGCAGTTATAAATGAAAAAACAGATGAAATAGACATATTAAATGAAAAAGATGGGCTCAAAAGAAAGGGGCTATATTATGCAAGACTCAGTATCAATGAAAAAGAAGATCTAATTGTTTCTTCTGGAAATGACAATTACATTTACAAATTTGAAATTCAAGGACTATTTAAGAATTCAAAATTGCCAGACATCAACATTAATCAGCTAAATGTTCATGGAGGAAAACAAAGTAAACAATTCTATTACCCATCAAAAAAAATCACTTTAGAAGCAGATCAAAATAATTTTCTCGTTTCTTTTAACAGCATAGATTTCGATAATAATCCAATTGAATACCGATACATAATGAAGAATTATGACTCGGATTGGATTTATTCAGGGACTAGACAAAATGCGAATTATGCCCACATTAGTGGCGGTGAATATTCATTTATAGTTGAATCATCAATCCACGGAGGTCAATGGGGTCAACAAAAATCAATAGAAATCCAAGTCCTACGGTATTGGTACAATAACTTGTGGTTTTATTTGATTCTATCTCTATTGTTATTGGGATTAATCTATTATTTGTATTCTTCTCGAATTCAAAAGATTAAGTTGGATCAAAAATATCAGGCATTGTTAGCCGAGACAGAAATGAAGGTACTTAGATCACAAATGAATCCTCATTTTATTTTTAATGCTTTGAACTCAATTAAAAGCTTCATCGTTGAAAATGATCAACGAAATGCAACCAATTACCTTAACAAATTCAGTAAACTTATACGCTTGATACTTAATCACTCCAGGAGCGAACAAGTACCCCTTGAGCATGAGGTCCAAGCAATTAGACTTTATATTGAAATGGAAAGTTTAAGGTTTAATTCTTTTGATTTTGAAATGAAGTTTGATGAAAAATTGCAACTAAAAAACATATTTGTTCAACCAATGATCATTCAGCCGTTCCTTGAGAATGCAATATGGCACGGACTTCTTCATAAAAAAGAAGGGAGTAGGTTATTAAAAATGAACATCTTAAAATCTACAAATAATCAACTCCTAATTAGAATTATAGACAATGGTGTAGGAAGAAAGAAGGCTCAGGAACTAAAATCTAAATCAGCAATTCAGAAAAAATCCTATGGAATGAGAATAACTGAGGACCGTATCAATCTTGCATCTAATTCGAACGAGTCAAAATTTGTAACAATCATTGATTTATTTGAAAACGACGTTCCATCAGGAACAGAAGTCAAGTTAATCCTTCCATTTACATCTGAAAACCAAAAATCATGAAACTCAAAGCTATAATAATCGACGATGAAGAAAGAAGCATAACTTCGCTCAAGTGGGAACTGGATGCATTTAAAGATCGAGTTGAAATTATTGCTACATGTACAGATAGTACTCGTGCTAAGGCATTAATCATGAAAATGAACCCTGATGTTATTTTTCTTGATATAGAAATGCCAGTTTTAAATGGTATAGATTTAATCAGATCATTCGACAAAATTCCTTACGGTGTTATTTTCACAACAGCATATGATCAATTTGCAGTTAGTGCTTTTGAAATTAATGCAATAGATTATTTACTAAAACCAGTGGACAAAGATGATATAGATCGAGCACTTAAAAAATTAGAACATACGTATGATAATCAACAACTCGAGAATCAATTCAAAGCACTGTTCAAAAATCTAAATACTACAGCGTTTAAAAAAGTAGTATTGCCTGTTTTAGAAGGTTTTCAATTTGTGAATGTTGAAGATATAATTAGATGTGAAGCAGATGGAAATTACACTAAAATTCACCTCCTAGAAGGTTCATACATCCTTATTTCTAAACCACTCAAAGAAATAGAAAGCTTAATTGATGACCAAAGTTTCTGCCGTGTGCATCATAGCCATTTGGTTAACCTCAGGTATATTTCAAAATATCGAAAAGGAAAAGCTGGCTCCTTGACTATGGATGACCAAACTATTGTTCCAGTATCAAGAGGAAAAAAAGACAATTTTTTAGACTTGCTATAATTTACAGTTTCACTTTTCTTGATATTTTTATAATACAACAATCTCTTTTCGATAAGGAAATGAATTGAACTCCACTAATTATAGATTTTTTTATATATTTTAAGGTTCAAAGAAATACATATGAATAACAGTAGACGAAAGTTTTTAGGGATCAGCGTAGCATTAGGATTATCTCCTATACTGGATGTCAGCCCTCTGGGAAATCTCATTGACATTAAAGAGAGTGAGAGTAAATTAAAAATTCTAATTCTTGGGGGCACCAGTTTTTTAGGGCCCCATCAAATAGCGTATGCCTTAAAAAGAGGACACGAAGTGTCTATATTCACTAGAGGTAAAACAATACCTGATATTCATAAAGATCTCTTCTCTAAGGTTGAAAAACTAGTGGGAGACAGAGAGGATAATTTGGAAGCTCTAAAAAACAGAAAATGGGATGTGGTCATTGACAACTCTGGTCGTAAAACAAAATGGACCAAAGACACCGCTCAACTGTTAAAAGACAATGTTGGGCTATACATGTATACATCTTCTGTCAGCGTCTATTACCCTTATACAGGTGATGACTTCTCAGAAAGCAGACCATTGGTTACTAAAATACCAGTGGGCACTCCAGAACAAGAAAAGCCAACATATGAATATGGCGTGATGAAGGCCACTTCAGAAGTAGCAACTATCGATGCTTTCGGAGCTGATCGGTCTATTATTGTGAGGCCAACACTGATCGTCGGCCCTGGAGATCGTACGGATCGATTTCCTTACTGGCTTGCTAGGTTAGAAAAAGGTGGAGATATTATAATTCCTGGTAAAGCGGATGAAGTCGTCCAGTACATTGATGTCAGAGATTTAGCTGGATGGATGATAAGATTGCTAGAAAATAAAGCAGCCGGAATCTATAATGGATCAGGTCCTGGATTTGACATGACGACCAATGCCTTTGTACATGGAATCCATGCGAGCTATAAATCTCCTGTCAATTACATCCAAATTGATGATCTGAAATTTTTAGAAGAGAATGAAATAATCGGAATCCAACCTTGGGTTATCCAATTGCCAAAGTATGCGGGGATGTCTAGGAGTGATAATAGTGCAGCGATTGAGGCTGGCATGCAGTTTAGGTCATTATCTGAGACAGTTTGGGCTACTAATGAATGGTGGAATTCGGGGGCTGTAACTCAGGAAAGGCGAGATAATATATTATCAGGTGAGCAGTCGTTCATGAATCGGGAGAAGGCGATATTGGAGAAGTGGAGAGCTAGGGAGAAGTAGGCTTGGGGTTTATGTATTGGAGGTGGTTGGCTTAGTTTATTTCTAGTCAATTGTTTAACGGTTCTGCGGATATGGGTTGAAGTGAGAAAAATGCGCGTTAGCGGCTTTTTTTCTCACGTTTACCTATATCTGCAGTTGTGCTGTCGTCCGACACTTGGGGAGGAGGATGGCACAACTGCGGCAAGCCGCAGAATCGTTGAGACAGCATGCGACCGCAGGGAGTATGCTGTCTCAACGGTTCAAGTATACGTGGCGGACGCAGCGATAGCAAGTCTGATCATCGTACACTGTGTTAGATTCAGTTTACAAACCTATTAAGATAGAATTCATAGTGATTCTTGTTCACAAATAATTTCTCAGGAATATCTTTAGTCATATTTAGGTACGTATCTGCTAAATCTATTTTTGTTTGTAGATGGTGAAAAAGATAATATTTTTCAATTGGTGAAAGTTGATTTGAAATCAATCGAAGATAGAACCCTTTATCTGAATGATTAGATTTAAATGCAAAATCCACTACATTTGAAAGAGTATTAAAATATATGGTGAAATTATTGCTCATGTCTATTTCAAAGTATTTTTTCATATTCAATTTCAATTTCTCATCAACAATCTTACTTTCATTCATCGATTTTCGTATGTAGTTTTTATTTAATTCTTTTGAAAAATCGAGTAAAGCGTTTTGACCAATTTTGGTGATTTCCTTGGTGATTTTCCCGTTTGTTTTTATTGTGATCTGAACATCAATTTCGTTTAAGTTGTTTTGTTGAAGGTTTAGTAATTGAAAGAATGTAGATTCAAATTGTTGTTTTTCAAAAACTCCTCTTGTTTGCTGCAATTCCAATCGTTGTAAGGACAGCTCTTTACTCTGGAGAAATATAGTATAAATTACACCTGCTAATGCTAAACCAGAAAACAAGGCATTGACTGCACCAAACATGTCTCCAAATGTTCCCCGATCCGCTGGGTTTTCAAAAAACAAATAAAGCGAAATAGCAGATAAAAGCCATATTATTATAATTCCTGCAATGATGTATTTTATATTTATTTTATTGTCCATTTATTTTGCTCTAATTGAAGCTAACTTATTTATAACCGCACCTCTTTTTTAAACTAATTCCCTTTTTTAATAACCAAAATCAATAAACATTTATTTTCAGTGACATAATATCATCATTGAAAATATTAGCCGTGTCTAAACGGCTATTATCTGAATCAAGATGTTCATGAGACGGTTGCCCTCAAATAATAATCGACCAACTTTCATGAACTTCAATTTCATGAACATTAACATAAGTCACTTTCCAGAAATGGATATACTTGGTTACCTTTAATTTGATCTTAATTGTAATCTGAGGATTAAGGTAGGAATAAAATCTATAAATCTAAAAAATTGAATCAGTTTTGATTGCTAACCGTAAATATAACAAACCTTGCTGACCCGCAGAGCAGCTATGTTTTGTCATATAATGCTATGTACTTTATTTATACCTTTGAAGTATAATTTATATCATGGAAAAACGTCTAGGAAAATTTGAAAAGTATCTCTGGTTATGGGTCTTTCTCTGTATGTTGATTGGAATACTTCTTGCCCAATATTTTCCCAATCTAAGCCAAAATTTGGATGACTGGAAAATAGGGAATGTTTCAGTTCCCATAGGTATTTGTTTGTTTTTAATGATGTATCCAGCTTTACTTAATTTCCAGATGAGTGAAGTTAAAAAACTTCTTAAAGCCCCTAAACCAATATTACTTACCCTATTTTCTAATTGGTTGATTGCGCCTATAGTGACAGCCGTTCTAGCATATTACTTCCTTGAAGGTCGGGATCAGCTAATAATAGCTCTAATTTTATTAGGTTCCAGCCCTTGTACAGCAATGGTTATTATTTGGGGGAGTTTGGCAAATGGTAATCAAGAACAAAATGTGATAACAACAAGCATAAATACCATAACTATAATGTTCCTATATGCTCCGGTTGTCATCCTACTAACTGGTATTCAAGGGATAGATATTGATAAATACGAATTAATCATTTCTGTTTTGGTTTTTATTGGAATCCCAATGATTGCAGGTCTTGTGTCGCGAAAACTTCTGATCAAGAGTAAAGGGTTGGAATGGTTCGAAGATGTATATAGATCCATTCTGGGTAAAATTGCGATATTAGCATTGCTTATTACACTGTTACTTTTATTTACATTAAATGGGGAAGTATTGATACAAAACCCTCAGGATATGCTCCTAGTTTCAATTCCACTTCTAATTGGGTTTGTGATTATAGTAGCATTAAATGTACTGTTAACTAAGTTGTTCAAATTAAAATATAAAGAAGCAATTATAACTGTATTAATAGGTTCGTCAAGTCATTTCGAAATTGCCATAGCTACCGCTATTGCTCTATTCGGATTAGGTTCTCAAGCCGCCCTTGGTACGACAATGGGACTATTCTGGGAAGTGCCAATTATGCTAGGCTTAGTATATTTCGGGAATTACCTACAGCGAAAATCTTTTTGGAAAAATTAGCACGTGAGCTAAATTGTACATAACTTATTTATAATCACACCTCTTTTTGAGATGAATTCCCATCTGTAAACTAATATGTTTACATAAGAATTACAAATGTAAATGTATAGGTTGACGTGTATAGAAGCTAACAATTAGCTAAACACACCCCACATTCAAAAAATACACGAATTCATAATATAACTACCTATTTTCATATTGATTATCAATCCATTACAATATAACACCCTTCACACAATAACCGTGTCGAAACGGGTATTATCTGAATCAAGATGTTCATGAGACGGTAGCCCACAAATAATAAACAACCTACTTTCATGAACTTCAAATTGACGAACATTAACGTAAGGCACTTCACAGAAACGGATATATTTGGTTACTTTTATTTGATCTTAATTGTAATCTGAGCATAAGGTAGGGATAAAATTTAAGAGTATAAAAAATGGAATTAGTTACATTTCTCAAAATTTCAGCTAAACGCAGCAGCAACCGAATGCGAGCTATTGTTGTCTTAGCCTTTTTTCAGGCTGGCTTTTTTAATAAATACAGATTACTTCCCCATTTTTTTCCTACGCCTTTGTCATCTAATATTTTAACAACTTCTAAGTTAATTTCACTTAAATAATCTTTCAATTCTTCTATTTCTATCCAATGCATCTCAATTACTGACCTTTTCCTATAATAGATCTGCCGAATTAAATTCACTCCTCTTAAACCCTGTCTCTTATACACATCTGACGCTGCCGACGAAGAGGATAGTGTAGA
>CAJXUU010000074.1 GCA_913061325.1 uncultured Saprospirales bacterium
AGATTTCTGCCTGTCTCGTGGGCTCGGAGATGTGTATAAGAGACAGTTTCAATATAGTTATCTTCAAATTCTAATAATTCACCTATGTGAAATATTTTAGCACTTTTCCCATTTCCATAAACAGCTAAAATGTCACCTAATTCTGCGTAGTCAGTAAACTCTTCAGAACGGGTTACAATTTCGTGCAACTCTAAATCTCGAACAGTTAAAGTATCAACAAATGAATCGTGTAGAAAAAAGTGAGGGTGATCAGTCTCAGTAAATTGGAAATGAGCTGGAATCCTTCTAAGACGCTTAGATTCAAAAACATACATGAATCTATCTTCGGAGTAAAAATCACCTACAGTAATGTAGTTTTTATTTGGAAATAACAGATACTCAGCTAGCATAACAAATGATGATTTGTGCGTAATAAAGTTTGCAACAAACATTGAATCTCCTTTCAAATATGTTATGTAATCTTCCTCAACCATTAAGGGTATCCTTCGTGAAAGAGATCCAATCGATAGATTTACATACTTTTCATTGTCAATACTAAAATCTATATTTTGTTTATAACATTTGCCATCGAATTCGATAAGCTGTGGCTCACCCCAATGGCTGTGCCAATTATACCTATCCTTAATGTAGGGTTTGATTTCACCTTCACGAAAAATAATACTCTTTTGTCCTTTTCCGCTTAATAAAATAGATTTATTAATATCAAAGATGCCTGAAAATAAAACATCAGAATAAATTGTATCTATTATGAATTTTTCATTTTGAGCGGTTAAAGATGTTGTAATAATGACAAAAATGAAAAAAATAATGAAAAAAGTAGTTGGTTTAAAACTCATGTTTTTTCTTTTTATAAATATTACAAATTATTTTAATATGAAGTAATTATAAAACTCCATTAATCTTCATCCACAAAAGCCGACTTAAACCTAGGCTTAAAACTCTCTGCTGTAGACATACCCATATCTCTTTGCCATAATTCTGGTATTGTTTCTTTATTCAAAAGACAGCCTTCAGCTATATAAGGATATACATCTTCATAAGTTTCATGTCGATTCATTATGATTCTTCTATTGATATGATACCTGTTTATTTCTGTTGGATCAGTTATTCCAGCTGCACCCAATAGTTCTACGAATGCCTTTACTGTTTGTTGATGATAATTGGCAACTCTTGTTTTTTTGTCTTCTACGACTAATCCTTTCATGAGTGCTTTATCTTGCGTTGCTACACCTACTGGACAGGTGTTTTTATTGCATTCTAGTGCTTGGATACAACCAAGAGACAACATCATTGCTCTAGCGGAGTAACAAGCATCAGCACCTATTGCAATAGCTCGCATCATATGAAAGCCAGTCATGATTTTACCGGAAGCTATGATTTTGATATCTTTTTTAAGATCAAAACCATCAAGGGTGTTATATACTATTGCTAACCCTTCTCTGTATGGCATTCCCACGCTATTAGAAAACTCTAATGGAGCAGCTCCAGTTCCTCCTTCTCCTCCATCGACCGCTATAAAGTCAGGTTTGATCCCCGTTTTAAGCATCGCTTTACAAATTGCGATGAATTCGAATCTATTACCTACACATAGTTTAAACCCTACCGGTAGCCCACCTGACAGGTCTTTTAATTTTTTTATGAATTCTAATAATCCTATCGGAGTGTTGAACTCTTTATGAAAAGGTGGTGACAATACATCTTCTCCCATCTTTACATTTCGAATTTTTGCTATTTCGGCAGTTACTTTTTTAGCTGGAAGTATTCCTCCATGACCAGGTTTTGCACCTTGGCTGAGTTTTACTTCGACCATTTTCACATTGGCTTTGGCAATTGTATTCTTGAAATTTTCAGTTGAGAAGCCTCCTTCATCTGATCTACAACCAAAATATCCAGTACCAATTTGATAAATCAAATCACCACCCAATTTAGCATGATAAGGAGAGATACCACCTTCACCAGTATTATGCGCAAATCCTCCTATGGCAGCACCTCCATTAAGCGCCATAATAGCATTAGCACTTAGCGAACCGTAACTCATAGCAGATATATTAAGGAGCGAAAGATCATACGGTTTCTTACAATCAGGTCCACCAACTAGGATTCTAGGATCATTATCGAGATCATGACTATCAAGTGCAGCTATACTATGATTCATCCATTCGTAACCTTCGGCATATACATTTAGTTGTGTACCAAAAGGGGTTGTGTCTGTCACTTTTTTTGAACGTTGATAAACGGTCGATCTGAATATTCTTGGGATTGGGGCACCCTCTGTATCCGGTTCTATAAAGTATTGATACAGTTTTGGTCTAAGCCATTCTGCAATATATCTTGACCTCCCCACTAATGGGAAGTTTCTCATAATTGCATGCTTGGTCTGTACAATGTCATACCATCCAATAAGAATAAACGGAGCTACGGCAACAAGCATCCAATAAAAGCCAACCCAAAGGTGAAAACCACCCGCGGACAGTAGTGCGATTAATATAAGTGAGAAAAATAGAAATCCTGATCTCATAAATATATTGTCTTTGATTGAAAACTAAAAATAGAATGTCAGAAGCATCTTTCCTAACAACTGTCGTAAATATTATAATAGGGAAGAGTAATTAGGTTTTAGATAGTCTAATCTGCAGTCTTACTCGAGTCAGCCACCATAGAATTAATCTCCTTTATTTCGGCTTTACTGAGATATCTCCACTCACCAACTTTTAGCTTCCCTAGCTCAATGTTCATGATTCGAGTCCGCTTGAGTGTTTTAACATCATAACCTAGGTATTCACACATCCGACGGATTTGTCTGTTTAGGCCTTGTGTGAGTGTGATTTTGAAAACAGTTTTATTGATCTTTGATACTTTGCACTTTTGTGTGACTGTCCCTAGGATTGGAATGCCACTTGCCATTTGAGAGATAAATTTTTGATCTATGATTTTGTCAACTCTCACTACATATTCTTTTTCGTGACTATTGCCAGCTCTCAGGATCTTATTGACGATATCTCCATCATTGGTTAGGAAAATAAGGCCATGAGAAGGCTTGTCCAATCGACCAATTGGAAATAATCGCTCTTTATGATCAATGAAATCAACAATATTTTTCCTTTCCTTTTTATCTGTTGTACAAACTATACCAATCGGTTTATTTAGTGCTATGTATATTGATTTTGGAGCACTTTTAAGCGTTTTATTATTTATACTTACTTGATCACCTGGGAAAACACGATTTCCTAGTTCAGCAAGCTTACCATTTATTCTCACTTTCTTATCTGCAATAAACTGATTCGCCTCACGACGAGAACATATACCAGTATTACTGATATATTTATTTAGACTGATAGAGTTTTCGTTGGATTTATCCAAAAGTTAGAAATTGTATTGTTGAGGGCAAAAGTAAGTTTATTAATTAATGTTTGAGCATATTTTGGAATAGTAGCTTTTACTTAGAAATGGAATCTTGAATTATATGTGTATGTTCGTTGATAATTGTACATGTAATAATCTAGTTTAATGAAAATCTGCGGAATAGAATTAAAGGGAAATGAAGCTATTATAGTTAGCGTATTGTTTGATGGAGAAGATTATACTTTTATAAATAAGGATGTAAAGAAGATAAAACTAAAGGATACTGATAATCAGTCTGATGTGCAAGAATTTACAAAAGAGTTGTATTCTTTTTTTGATGCAAATGATTTTGAAGGTATTGCCATAAAAGGACGGGCAAAGAAAGGAAAGTTTGCTGGAGGTTCGGTTTCCTTTAAAATAGAGGGCATTATACAAAATAGTAATTATCCTGTATTAATATTTCCTGGAGCGACTATAAAGGCAAAATTAAAAAATAGTACAATTGATGCATCGCAGATTAATGGATACCAAGAAGACGCACTTCGAGCAGCAATATGTTACAAGATTGCTCAAAAGTAAGATTGTGAAAAAATAACACATTGCTTGGGGCTATAAGATTAATAATCATTGGATAATAATGTGCTTGGAGCCAATCAAAGACCTCAGTATAGCATACCTCGCAATAATAAAACATAAGCTCCGGTTAATAACCAAACCATATGATCCGTCAGTCCTTGAAAGTGGAATATACCCATAGCGGCAGATACAGCTATAATAGTTATAGATATGGTTTTGGCTTTGGAAGCATTATTACGAACTTGCATAAATATTAATTTTTGCAATAATATATTATGAATTTATGTAATGTATAAATAATGGCTTGTCAATATTTTAATTGGTAACTACCCAGCATATTACCCTAGAATGGGTCATATCATTTTAGAGACGGATACAATCCGTCGATAATAGTTGAATTTGGGTGTGTTTTGGCGGTGTTTTTGCCCAAAGAAGCAAAAATAGTGACAAAATTATAATTTTTCAAGCGTACCTGAGTAGTTACTTTAATTGTAATTTAAAAATATTTTTTGTCTAGGTAAATTTTTTATTTTTGTGTAAATAGAAAACAAATGGAGGCAGAAAAGATTCAAGAATATATAGGGGGAATACAAGATTGGGCTGTTGTTTTCATTCCTAAAGTAATCTTAGCAATACTTATAGTTTGGATTGGACTTAAAGTTGTGAAGAAACTGAGTAAGGTCGTATCAATTTCTTTGAAAAAAGCGGGAATTGAAGTTGAAGTAGAAGAGTTTTTAGGATCTGTAATAGACTTAGTATTTAAAGCGATAGTGTTTCTAATCGCAGCTAGTATAGTTGGAATAGAATTTTCAGCTTTATTTGGATTACTTGCAGCAGCTGGTTTTGCAGTAGGACTTGCTCTTCAAGGATTCTTAGGGAATTTTGCTTCAGGACTTACTATTATCTTTTTTAAACCATATAAAGTAGGGGACTGGGTTCAAGTCTCAGATACATTTGGGAAAGTAAAGAGCATTGAGATATTTAGTACAAACTTAGTTACTCCAGGAGATAAGACGCTTATTATTCCAAATGGACAGATTACAGATAGTATTATTACCAATTTCTCAACAAGAGGAAAGATAAGAATTGAACTTTCTGTCACCATGCCTTATGAAGAAAGCTTTCCAAGAGTAAAAAAAGTAATAGAAAATGCATTGTTAAAAGTGGATTGTATCCTTCATGATCCAGCACCTCAAATAGGAATCGAATCATATGATAGTCACAATATTATAATTGCCGTTAGACCTTATATTTTACCAGATCATTATTGGGATGCTACTTTTGATGTTTATTCTTCCATAAAAGAAGCATTCAAAGAGAATAATATCAAAGTGGCCTACTCAGAAGGCGTGGAGCTAGGACCTATCGGTCAATAACCGTAGTGTCTGCACACCTTTAAGGTGTCTGACACTTACGTTTTAGGTATCTGACACTTATCTTTAAGGTGTCTGATACTTTCATTTAAGGTGTCTGACACTTTCATTTAAGGTGTCTGAAACTTTCATTTAGGATGACTGACACTTACCTTTAATATGTCGGGTACTTATGTTTGTAGTAGAATATTACTATGGTGCTCCAGAGTTGAATATGTCAGTCATTCTAAGAGCTGTCAGACATGTCGTTTATATTTTGACGTATCATCAACTTATTTTGTATGCATAAGCAACTGATCCTAACGAAAAGTAATATCTTGGCAGAAATTAAAATCTAACAAATTGACTTTTCAAAATAGCCTACAATATGCTCGAGAAATGGATGCGAATGATCCTTTAGGGCACTTTCGAGATCAATTTCATATACCTATGCAAAAAGATGGGACACCTTTTGTTTATTTATGCGGAAATTCCCTTGGTTTGCAACCTAAATCTACAAAAAAATCAATCAATCAGGAGCTCCTAGATTGGCAAAATTATGGTGTGGAAGGTCACTTACAAGCTAAGAATCCCTGGCTACCATATCATGAGTTCTTAACTAATGCTATGGCAGAAGTTGTTGGTGCTAAGCCGATAGAAGTTGTAGTTATGAACACCTTAACTGTCAACCTACACCTAATGATGGTCTCGTTCTACAGGCCAGAAGGGAAGAGAAAAAAGATACTTATTGAATATGATGCTTTTCCATCTGACAAATATGCTGTAGAATCTCAATTAAAGTTTCATGGTGTAGATCCTGAAGAAGGAATGATTGAGTTAAAAGCTAGAGAAGGAGAAGAATTAATAAGAATCGAAGATATCGAAAAAGTAATCGAAGAACAAGGAGATGAAATTGCTCTGATAATGTTGGGGAATACCAATTATTATACGGGTCAATTCTTTGATATGAAACGCATCACTAAGTTAGGTCATGCAAAAGGTTGTAAAGTTGGTTTCGATTGTGCACATGGAGCTGGCAATGTAGATCTTCAATTACATGACTCGGGAGCTGATTTCGCAGTATGGTGTAGTTATAAGTATATGAATTCTGGACCTGGTAGTTTAGCAGGATGTTTTGTACATGAGCGTCATGCACACGATAAAGAACTTCCTCGATTTGCTGGATGGTGGGGGCATAACAAAGAAACACGATTTAAAATGAGGGACGGATTTGATCCTATTCCTGGAGTAGAATCTTGGCAGTTAAGTAATCCTCCTATTTTGTCGATGGCCGCTATCAAAGCTTCTTTAGAAATATTTCAAGAAGCTGGCATCAAGAATTTGAGAAAGAAAGCAGATATTCTGACAGGATATCTTGAGTTTTTGGTCGATAATATTGGTGACGACAGGATCAAAATAATAACCCCAAGAGATGTGAAACAGAGAGGAAGTCAACTTTCTATTCAAGTGCTAAGTGCTGACAAGTCTCTCTTTGATAAAATATCGGAAGCGGGTGTTATTGCTGATTGGAGAGAACCAGATGTTATTCGAATAGCTCCAACTGCATTATATAATTCGTATGAAGACGTTTATCGTTTTTCTGAATTATTAAAGGAACAGTTATCTGCAACAAAAAGTTAAATTCGCTATTATAGAATGTATATAAGAGATTAAATGGAAAAGAAGAAAATAGTCATCGTAGGAGCCGGATTGTGTGGTACATTATTAGCTATAAGAATGGCTCAGCGTGGATATGAAGTGAGTCTTCATGAAAAACGCAGTGATATGCGTAAAGAAGATATGGCTGCTGGGCGATCGATCAATTTAGCATTGTCAGCTCGTGGATTGATGGCTTTGGATAGGGTAGGATTGAAAGAGAAGGTGCTAGAGTATTGTATTCCAATGCATGGACGTATGATCCATACTGTAACTGGTGAAACTTATTTATCTCCATATAGTGGACGGGCTGAAGATTATATAAATTCTGTATCTAGAGGTGGATTAAATTGTCTACTTCTTGATGAAGCTGAAAAAATGGAGAATGTCAAGATTCATTTCAATAGTGCTTGTAAAACAGTTGATCTCAAAAATGCTAAAGCAACCTTCAAACAGGCCAATGAATGGGATGTAATGGATACTGGAGATATTCTTATTGGTACGGATGGTGCGGGTTCTGTTGTTAGAAGAGGAATGATGTCTCGTACGACAGAGTTATTATTTAATTATTCTCAGGATTTCTTAAGACATGGCTATAAGGAACTCAGTATTCTTCCTGCTGAGAATGGAGGATATAGAATAGAAAAAAATGCATTGCATATTTGGCCAAGAGGGTCGTTTATGATTATTGCCTTACCCAACATGGATGGTAGTTTTACTTTAACAATGTTTCATCCGTATGGAGGTGATGCAGGATTCAACACTTTGAATAAAGAAGAGGTATTGACTTCCTTTTTTGAGGAGTACTATCCAGATTTAGTCCCTCATATACCTCACTATATTGAAGAATATATGAATAATCCAGTTGGTACATTAGGAACTATAAAATGTTACCCCTGGCAAGCATTTGGAAAGAGTTTGATCATGGGGGATGCGGCACATGCTGTTGTACCATTTTATGGGCAAGGAATGAATGCTTCGTTCGAAGATGTACGCGTGTTTGATGATATGTTAGAAGAGTATGGTGACTCCGACTGGAACTTGTTATTTGAAAAATATCAAGATGCAAGAGCAGAAAATGCGAATGCGATTGCTGATTTGGCAATTGATAATTTTCATGAAATGCAGAACAAAGTTAATGACCCAGATTTTCAGAAAAAGAGAAAATTAGAAATGAAGCTGGAACAAGAACACCCGGAATATTATTCTAAGTATTCTCTTGTTACTTTCAAGCCAGAGTTGAGCTATGCTGAAGCTATGAAAAAAGGAAGAAATCAGGATGATAAGTTGTTAGATATTGTAAGTAAGGTTCAAGATATTTCTGAATTAGATTCTTCAAAAGTTCTAGATCAGATTTTGAATTGATTAGCTCTCTCTCTCTCTCTCTCTCTCTTAGAAGGTTCAAGATTAGAAGTCATCATTTAATGGAATCATCCTCAGGCATTAGTTTTAATCTCCTAGGATGATCCAATTTCTTCTTTTGAGTTACATAATCCTTTTCCCAAACTATCCTTTTTATGTCCTTTATTACGGTAGGACTCATGTAGAAATAACGATGGTTACTCATGCTTGAGGTGAAATTTAAATGATCTGTTATTGCTGATACGTCTATAATAGAAAAATTTTCAGGCATTTTATAAGGATCTAAGCCATTTAGGCCAAGACGTTTATTTTTATTGATTAATTTCGACATTTTGAGAGATCGATCATTGTTGTGAACATAGATAGTTACATCACTAATAACTTTGTTTAGATTCTCCAATGTCTTTCCTTCTCCAAAAACTTCGCTCTCTACATCTGCTCCAGCCGCTATGTAATGATCTATTACATGTTCTTTGCTTTCTATTAATCCGCTACTTAGCATCATGTGCTGAAACATTCTATTTCCCATAGAGTGACAGAGGAAAGATATTTTAGTTTCTTCAGATTGAGAACTCACTAATTCATTGAGAAATGGACCTAAAAAGTCCCCTTTTTTACGAGCTATCTTTACTCCCGTTAAGTAGTTTATTGAACTATCCCATATAATCGAGAGTAGTACTTTCTTATTCCCATCTTCAGTTGAATAAACATCTCGGCTAAGATTTTTTATCATTTCTTTCCATGCAAAAGTATTATCGCCCCATATACCATGAATAATAACATTGAGTTGTTCTGAAGTATTATCCTTTCCCATGGATTCACAGATGGTATCATTGAGTTGGGTCAGAGTTGTAATATGCTCAAAGTTTCTTTGCTTTGGATTATACGCATCATCATAATCTACCATGCCAAGCTCTATATCGAAGTTTTCAATATCCGATCCATTCATCTTTAGATAATAATGGGTAAATTCTTCTTGGGCTATCATGTGTTCTGAAATAGAGCACAAAGTTAGGAAAATAACCAATTTATATAGCATAAGTTGCAATTAGTTAAGTGATTCTGGAGCTTCCATTAACTGGAAAAACTGATCTAATCTAGGCTGAATTATAATTTCTGTTCTTCTGTTTCGACTTCTGCCTTCTGCAGTTTCATTGTCATCTTTTGGTACGTAGTATGAGCGCCCAGCTGCAGTTAATCTTTCAGGAGAAACATAGTGCTCGTTTGACAATGATCTCACCACTGCGGTAGCTCTTTTTACACTAAGATCCCAGTTGTCCGATACACAGCTAGTATTCATTGGTACATCATCTGTGTGACCTTCTACTAAAACTTGAAGTTGGTCATGATCATTAATTACTGATGCGATTTTAGCCAAAACATCATCTGCTTTTTTATTGAGAGACGAACTTCCTGACTTAAATAATAGCTTGTCTGAGATTGATACATGAACCAAACCACCTCTAACTTCTACTTGAATGTCCGTGTCATTAAGATTTGATAGCGAACGCTTTAGGTTCATTACCAATGAAAGGTTAACAGAATCTTTAGACTGTACTTTTTTATTGAGATCTTCTATATATGCAGTTTGCCTGCTTATGTTTTCGAGTGACATCTGAATGCTCTCTGCACCTGATTTACTTACAACAGATAAGTCAGACATTCTATCTAAAAGACCTGCATTAGTAGATTTCATAGTTTCAATTTGATCTTGAAGCTGTGCAATCTGGTCGTCTTTAAGAAGTGCTTCTTTATTTTCGCAAGATGCCAATGTGAATAATGCAATTGCAAGGAATGGAAGTAGATTTTTCATCTGTCAATGTTTAATAGTTACTAAAATAACGAATTGGGGAAGACCAAAGTTAACTTAGAATAGTTAAAGTTTGAGATTAAACGAGAATTACAATCTTCGAAGTATGTCTAAGAAGTCGAGGACCTTAAATTAATCTTGATTGATGAATATGTAAATTAAAAGTCAATTAAAACCCCACAAAGCTTTCCAAGAACCCTTCTAACGTCTTAGTAATTTCGTCATCAAAGCCATCATCTATCATGTGATCAGCAATTTGCGCTAATGGAAGTCTGTTAGGGAAGACATTCATCCCAAGATAATTAAAAGATGTAGTCAAGTGATCTAGGCCTCTTAAATTACCTGCTCGTCCAGTTGCAACGCCTACGAGTGCTAGCTTCTTACCTTTGAATGTTTCTGCATATTTTCTAACAGAAAGCGCATCAACAAATACTTTTCCGATTCCACTATAAGATCCATTATATTCTGGAGAGACGAGGATCCATTTATCTGCGGGTATGATTTGCTCATCTTGCAATTTTGTGAGATCAGGGTGCTGAAATTCTGCTTCATACATTTTCGTATGAATAAAACCTGGGTCTACTTCACTGATTTTGATGAGATTAACTTCTTCGTCCGTATATTTTCCGATCATTTCGAATAAGTTTCTACTTACGAACTCTGTTCTACTGTCTGGTCTATTAGTGGCAGATATTATTGTTATCATTTATTTTTGTTTGATCTCTTTAACAAAATAGAGAGGCATAAAGATTAAAAAATGCTACGAAAGATTGAGCAATAATCAAATATGATACAAACACATCATAAAAATTCAAGTTTAGGTTTAAATAATCTATTTTTGCATTTTGAATCTTTTCACTGAATTTACGTTGAAGTGATTTAAAAACTAGGGTTAAAATGAGATGTAAGTGCTTGAGATACAGAACGAAGCTCTTTTCGAAATTCATAGCCAAAGCTATTGACTGAGAAAAAGCTGAAGTAGTGTGTTTCAGTGGCTTACAAATCAATTAACATTATGTTCTTAAACCACTTCGTTATATGATTCGGTATATTCAGTATTATAATCAGAAACTAGATGGGCAAAATAATAGCAATAGCTAATCAGAAAGGAGGAGTAGGAAAGACAACAACAGCAATAAACCTAGCGGCAGCTGTTGCTATATTGGATAAGAAAGTATTGCTTGTAGATGCTGATCCACAAGGGAATGCAAGTTCTGGAGTAGGAATTGCATCGGATGATCTAGAAGTGACTATCTATGATTGCATCATTGATGAAGTACATCCAAGAGAGGCTATCGTTAAGACTGAAACGCCAAATCTTGATTGTCTACCATCGAATATTAATCTTGTTGGTGCTGAGATAGAATTGGTGAATAAACTGTCAAGAGAGTTTTTTATTAAGAATATGCTTGATAAGATTAAAGATGATTACGACTACATTTTTGTGGATTGTCTACCATCCCTTGGATTGGTTACAGTAAATGCATTGGTTGCAGCCGATTCTGTTCTTATACCCGTACAATGCGAATTTTTCTCTCTAGAAGGATTTGGGAAGTTAAAGTCTACCATCAATATGGTGAGGGATGCCTTGAATGAAAAATTGACTATTGAAGGTATTGTACTTTCTATGTACGATAGCAGATTAAGAATGGCCAATATGGTTGTGAATGAAGTGAACAACATCGTTTCTGATAAAATATTTAAGACTATAATCCATAGAAACTCTAAAATAGGGGAAGCTCCAAGTCTTGGACAACCAGTTATTATCTATGACGTAACAAGCAAAGGAGCAATTAACTTCTTGAATTTGGCTAACGAGTTTCTTCAACAAAATACAGATGATTTATTTAAAGATAGAACTATGGAAGAACTAAAGGATGCACTAAAGCAAGCATAGGAATTAATTTTCGTCCAGAATTTGAATAAGAACTACAAATAAGAACTACAAGATAAAGATGAGCAAGAGTAAAAAGAAAGAACTTGGAAAAGGCTTGAGAGCTTTGCTTACCAATATAGAAAATACCAATAGCCCAAGAGAAAAAACAGAATTAGTAAAAGAATTGAACAGCTCTATTCTTGAAATTCCGTTGGCAAACATAGAAGTAAATCCTTTTCAACCGAGGACAGAATTTGATGCTGAGGAATTATCAGAATTGGCTCAGTCCATCAAGATTCATGGATTGATTCAAGCAATAACGGTAAGAAGTGTTGGTGGTGATAAATATCAGCTGATTTCTGGAGAACGTAGGCTGAGGGCCAGTAAATTAGCTGGGTTAGATACGGTGCCCGCGTTTATTCGTATTGCTGACGATCAGGCTTTGCTTGAAATGGCATTGATCGAGAATATTCAAAGATCTAATCTAAATGCAATCGAAGTTGCCATTTCATATCAAAGACTAATGGTAGAATGTGATCTTACACATGAATCATTGTCTGAGAGAGTAGGTAAGAAGAGAAGTACGATTAGTAATTACGTGAGATTGCTGAAACTTCCTCCGCAGATTCAATCTTCTATTAAAAATAATGTAATAAGCATGGGGCATGCGAGATCATTGGCTGGTATAGATGAGGTAAGTCTCCAATTGGATATCTTCAAAGAAGTTATAGCTAAAAATTTAAGTGTAAGAGCGCTTGAAAACTTGATCAAAACACATAATGAGCCAGCAATTACACCTGCTCCAAAAATAAGTAGAGAACTCCCTCCAGAAGTTAGAAAAGTACAAGATAATCTAAGTGCTAATCTTGGGACGTCTGTAAAAATAAAGAGATCTGACTCTGGAAGTGGAGAGATATCAATTAAGTTTGCTTCAGATAAAGAATTCAACAGTATCCTATCCATTTTAGAGAAGTTGGATGATTAAACAACACATATTACTGCCCATATCGTTAATCACTGTATGACGAGGAAAATTATCATGTTATTTTGTTTATTGTCGACGCAGTTAGCGTATTGTCAAGTTAATGATGATCTAAATCAGAATGATAGAGATAAAAGTGTAGAGCAAGTTGATTCTGGAAGAGACTCTACCACGATAGTTGATAATACATTTTTTGATATTTTTTATGGAAACCCAGGTAAAGCAGCATTTTATGGACTTGTCATTCCTGGAGGAGGACAGATTTACAATAAGAAGTGGTGGAAGTTACCTTTTGTCTATGCTGTAGAAGGAGGAACAATCTATTGGATAATAGCAAGTACTACAAACTATAATAAACTTCAAAAGGCCTATCTATATAATCTTATAAACCCGGATAATCTAGAACCTGTATGTGGTGTTACTGTTACAGATGTAAACATCCTATTGACAAATCGAAATAAGTGGCGAAAGCAAAAAGAATATTCATGGATATTTTTCCTTGGAGGACATTTGATTACAATTTTTGAATCATTCATAGACAGACACTTAATGGAGTTTGATGTAAGCGATGATCTTACATTCGAGCCGGTTCAATCTGTAATAGGGGCTTACCCAGCATTTACATACACGATAGGGTTGAATAAGAAGAAAGATATAGTTTATAAGGATTTATTGGGAGAGTGAAATTGCTCATTTTAGATTTCGGAATACCAATCATATTAAGCGGATTAGAAATTGAAACGAAATATTGATTTATGACCTAGAAGATATTTCCCATTTATATAGTTATCTGATTTTAGTTATTCGGCCCATTCAATAATTTGTCATAATTTGCATATTGTTATACTATATATAGGTCATTAAAATATTACATATGAATACATTTATCAAAGCAGGCTTATTTGCACTAGTATTTGGAGTAGCAATTGTTTCTTGCAAAAACGAAAATAAAGTAACTTCTCCCGCAGTTGAAACAGAATCTAGTGATTCAGAACAAAATCTAGGCTCCGTAACGAGTATTAAACTTACTAAAATATGGCAGTCGGACTCTACATTAATTACAGCGGAATCAGTACTGTTTGATGAACAACAAGGTTTGTATTATGTCTCTTGTATTGGAAATGTACCGCCTGATAAAGAAGATGGAGATGGATATATTGCTACGATGGATCAAAGAGGAAATATTCTCAATGCTGCTTGGATAAGAGGTTTAGATGCTCCAAAAGGAATGGCTCTCAAAGATGGAAAGTTATATGTGACTGACATAAACGAATTTGTTATTATTGATCAAGCTAGTGCTTCAATTGTAAAGCGAATAAATGTACCTGGTTCAACTTTTCTTAATGACGTAGCTCTTGCGCCAGATGGTAAAGTCTATTTTACTGATAGTGGCCAAAACACTATTTATGTGTATACTGATGATAAGGTAAAATTATTTAAAAAGGATAGAGGATTAGGGGGCACAAATGGAATTTTCGTAGATGAAGAAACCATCTATCTAGCGGGTTATGGCAATGGCGATATTAATACAATAGACATAGCATCAAAAG
Source organism: uncultured Saprospirales bacterium (assembly GCA_913061325.1). Classification (GTDB taxonomy): domain Bacteria; phylum Bacteroidota; class Bacteroidia; order Chitinophagales; family Saprospiraceae; genus CAJXUU01. The sequence goes on from CAJXUU010000074.1 coordinate 14,507, forward strand.
AAATAACAAACAGAGGAAAGGGAGTTGTGCCCAACGGAGATGGTATTGCACCGTGGGAAGGAGGCTATGTCTTTTCGAATTGGTATGGAGAAGTCTACTATATAACACCAAATTGGCAAATAGAAAAAGTTTTGGATACAAAGGATGCAAAACAAAATGCTGCAGATATTACCATAAATCAAAAGACAAGTGAATTACTTATTCCTACTTTTTTTGATAACAGGGTAGTAGCTTATAAAATAGAGAATGTCAGATAAGATTTAATGTAAAACAATCAATCGTATTTTATGAAAACTACAAATTTCTTTTTAATCCTTTTTGCCCTTTTAATTTCTGTTTCGTGCAAATCTAAGGTTGTTCAAAGCCAAGATAATGAAACAGAAGAATCTGAATTTAAGTCAGAAAGTAAACCGAAGTTGGTATTGGCCCAATGGACTTTTAATAAGGAGCTATTTGCGGGGGAAATGACCAGTATTGATTTTGTCAATAAAGCTTCAGAAATGGGTTTTGAAGGTGTTGAATTTGTCAGTCAGTTTATAAAAGATAAAGTAAATGATGATGTATATTTAGCGGAATTGAAATTAGCGTCTGAGACTGCGGGGATTAAAAATACGATGATCTCAGTAGATGTTTCAGAGGTCAAACTAGGTTCTTCTGATCCAGCTGAACAAGACGCAGCTATTGCTAAGCACAAAGAGTGGATAGTAGCTGCATCAAAGCTAAATTGTCCAACAATAAGAGTAAATGCACATGGAGATGGAACTGCTGAAGAAATGATTTCTACAATATTTAATTCAGTTAAAGAGCTAGCCAATTTTGGGAAATCCTATAATGTTGCAGTGACGATTGAAAATCATGGACAGTATTCTAGTGATGGTAAGTGGCTTTCTCAATTAGTAGGTAAACTTGTGCCGTACGGTGTTGGGAGTGTAGCTGATTTTGATAACTGGTGTATCGAACGAGAAGGTGGTAAACTATGGGGAACACCATGTATAAAAGAGTATGATAGATATCAAGGTATCAAGGAATTACTTCCTACAGCTAAAAGTATCAGTATTAAAGCTTTTGACTTTGATGAACAAGGCAACGCTATCAAAACAGACTTCAAACGTATGTTTAAATTGATCAAAGAAGCGCAATATGATGAGTACCTTGCTGTAGAATTTGAAGGTCATGACATGGATCCGATCGAAGGTGTTCGCAAAACTCTAGAGTTGATCGAACGTTGTTGGTAATAATTAATTTTCTACTACTAACCGATCAACTATTCGGAATTCTTCTCCTTGAATCACAATATGATAGAGCCCAGATGTAAGATTAGAAATATCAACATTGATGTTGTTTGTTCCTTTACTTATATGTTGTTCTTGGTTATAAACCATTTTTGATGAGAGATCAAATATCTGAATATTGCTTTTGGTCGATTTATTAAGATTGATTTCTACATTAACAAACTGATTTGCGGGGTTAGGAAATAATTTAAAGTTTTCGATTTGACTATTTATATCTTCAATTCCTGAAATTATACCAGAGTCCACAACTTTATCAAGATAGACATGATATTCACCAGGTTCTAAAGTGATAGATTTTGCAGTATTGTCTACATCAATACTACCGCCTTCTAAATAATCATACCATGTTCCCGTATGATTGAAATCTACATCTATAGTTCTTTCAATTACATCAAAGTTGCCGATTACCATTCCATCCAAAGTAGCTGTGGTTAACTTGATGAACTTTCTACTAGCAATCACATTATGTGAATAAGTTGTAGTATTCATCAAATCAGTGTCTAGTTTCAGTTTTATCATTGCAGACGTTACATCGATAAGTCGCTTTCTATCAATATCAGATTTGTAATCCCACCGAATTGGTTTAGGGGATAATCTGCAATTTTCACTGATACTCCCATTTTCGCATCTGTTGATTGAGAAATCGTAGCCCATCTCACCAAATTGCCATATCAATTTAGGACCTGGAAATGAATAAAAGAATGCCGTAGCTAACTCAACTCGATCTAGTGCGGTAGCTTTATCTTTTACAGAATAGTTTCCACTTGCATTTCCATATTCTCCATTCTTATACATGAGTCTTTCTTCATCATGGCTCTCCATATATCCTACGGCATGAGGGTTAGACCAACCTTTTTTCTTATAATCGATCCATTCGAAGTTTGATTTTCCTCCAGAATTGTAGCCCATAGTGGCTTCGTTAAAGTTATGGTTATGATTACTCCATAACATCATACCATAGTCAGATAATTCTTCCTCCTCGTTATTTGCAGCAAAATGTTCTAGAATTACATATGCATCTGGATTAGTAGTCCAAATATTGTCTGCGTAGTATTTCAAAACATCGATTCTGCCTTGATCATATACTCTGAATGTACCATCATTTGTACTCACTTTTTGAGTAAATCCTTTAGATAAATCAAACCTAAATCCGTCTACATTATATTCCTCAAGCCAATATTTCGTTACTCGATTTACAAACGTCTGCGTTGCGATTGACTCATGGTTAAAGTCGTATCCAACGTTAAATGGATGCGTTGCTTCTACGTTTAAGAAAGGACTATCAGCTGCTGGCTTGAAATTAGCGGCATCCCAGTAAAGTCGGGCTAGTGGGCTCTGACTGAATGCATGATTGTATACAACGTCAAGAATGACAGCAATTCCTCTCCTATGGCATTCATCGACCAATATTTTGAATGATTCTGGAGTTCCATAATATTTGTCCAGTGCCATGTGGAATGAAGGATTATATCCCCAACTGTCATTGCCTTCGAATTCGTTTACAGGCATAAATTCAATTGCATTAATTCCGAGCCTGTCAAGATAATCTAATGTATCAAGAAGGGTTTGGTAGTTCTTTTTAGAAGTAAAGTCACGCATTAGTAATTCATAAATGACTAGATCTTCTTTTAATGGTGCTGTAAATTCATTTTCCCATGCATATCCTTCAGATTCTGTTTTTAGTAAAGATGCATATCCATTTGTTTTACCAGTAGGGTATGGATGTAAATTAGGGTAAGTTGTTTCATCTATCCATTGATCATTATTTGGATCAAGTACCAATTCACTAAATGGATCAGCTACTACAATTTCGCCATCCACTAGATACTGAAAAGCATAATTTTTATCAGCTTCTAATCCTGTAATATCTATCCAGAAGCTTTGTCCATCTGGTGATTTTCTCATGAAATATTCTGGGTCAATTTCCCAATCATTGAAGTCACCAATTACATAAGCGTTAGACTTATTTGGTGCGAATAAGACTAATCTATAATCAGTTTCATTGATTTTGTTTATTCCTAGTTCTGTATCTACTGGATATGCTTCTGTGATTACATCAGGGTTTACAATCAGAGAAAATGATGCTTCTTGTGTTTCACCATCCTTTACTGCTGAGATTTCTATGACGTGTTTATTGTTATCAGGTACTTCATATTGATAATCAACACTGTTTATTAATTCTTGGTAAAAAACAGTACCATTATCTTTCATGATGATGTCTGCAACTTCAGAAGCTACAAACTTAATATTAACAGATTCTTTCACATTAACAATTAAGGAATTTTGTGTTGGCGCTATTAGCTGAGCGGTAAATTCAGAAGATTCATTATAATCAAGAAAAATATCTCCAAGAGTAGCTGTTTTGCCCTCTTTAGATCCATCTTGGTTCCTGAAAACAAATGCGAGTTGTACAATCTCTGTAGTTGTGGGGACTTCGTAGAAATCATTTATAATAAATGATAATTGATGTTTGTTATTTCCTATGTTGGTCATTTTCACTCTTGGATCGTCTGTACCCCAATTACCAATGACATACTTCCAGTCTGAAGGAGAACTTGATTCACTTGTAATGAGTCCGGTATGCATGTAGATTTGTGTGACATTATTTAATCCTCCATTTCCTTGAGTAGCATCGTAAGTTATTGTTACTGTTTCATCTCGTTGTGGGAATGCTGGATCCAATGAAACTATTTGAGTAAAAACTGACACAGAAAAACAAAGAAAAAGTAAAGTAGCGTATAATGATTTCATAAGGTTCGATTCTAATACGATAGCAAGTTATATATAATGTGTCATAATAACACGAAGTAGGTCGACTTATTAATTATTGTTGCATCTGAATCCTACATTTTATGTTGGCTGCGACTTTAATGAAGACTGACCTTCTGTCCAAAGAAATATTTCATTCGTCTAAATTCCTTTTGAAATATCTGATTATTAATGGAGAATTCTGTAATTTTCAATATCCAAATCTATAGAACATGTATGAAGAGTTAAGAGAAAAGGCTATTATCGAGCTTGAAGAAAAGAGAAAAAAGCGAAAAGGGATTCACGTTGTAGGGATAGTTTTTGCAATGGTTTCTATAATATTATTCCTTGTAAGTACACAGGCATATGGACAAGGTGCCTTTTGGATCAGACTCCCTATAGTTGTGCTAGCGTTTGTATATGGAATAATTTATACATCAGAATATGGATTGCCGTTTACAGGAGAAGATGATAATCTAAGTGATGAAGAAATTGAAAGAGAGATAGTGAAAATATACAGGAAAAGCAACTTGAATAAATTATCAAATAATATTGATGTTGAGAAGTTAGAACTAAAAGAAATTGAAGAATTGAAAGAAAAATATGAAGGAGACACAGATTATGTCTAAGGCTTTATCATTTATTTTCTTTCTATTAGTTTTATAATTTGTAAAATTGCTTTCTTACAACGCTGTCTTCCAATTGAATTTCCAATACCAATTCTTGGGAGACAATACCTGATAAATCAATTTCGACCTTGTTATCCGAATTTGGGAATGTCTTTATTAATTGTCCCGTTATAGAAAAGAGGCTTACTTTTTTAATATTGACCTCTGAGATTACATATAAGACATCGTAAGATGGATTAGGATAGATCTCAATTGCTACCTCAGAATTAGAATCAGTTGTACTGTTTACGCATGCTAAACAATTACTGCCACCGCAATCAATACCAGTTTCATTACCATTTTGAATATGATCGTCGCATGACCAATCAGTTCTTCTTATATTTGCTTCTGTTTCCAATTCAGCCTTTATGAGTAACTCTTCAGAAGAAAGTGAAGTAAGTAACAAATTATTAAACTCTAAAGAATCTTCTTGCAAATCAAAGAACTCTTGCACACCATTTTGGTAATCAATTAGTTTATATCTTTCATTTCTTATCGCAAAGGTAGGTGTGTTTTCTTCTTCGAAATCAGTGTAATTATATGTTCTTGTATCACCAGGTTCTCCTTTAAGCAGATGCGCAAAACTAAGGCTGTTATATATACCTCCTGGAAGGTCAGCTCCAGCAAGGTCTAGGATCTGTCTCTTATACACATCTGACGCTGCCGACGAAGAGGATAGTGTGGATCTCGGT
>CAJXUU010000075.1 GCA_913061325.1 uncultured Saprospirales bacterium
AAGAGACAGTAATGGTATAGATTATAAAAAATTCGAAGCTTTTCAAGCCACTTCACCAGAAGTATTCACATATACTTACTTTGGAAGACTAGGCATTTCAAAAGGATTAGAATTATTAATTCCTGCTGCGGCAGAGTTCAAAAAATCTCATCCGAATTCAATACTAAAACTTATCATACCTAAAGAACCTAAAGGTATCTTTGATGAATTGATGAAACTAATTGCAGCCAATAACCTACAATCATATATTGAAATACATCACAATCTTTCTCGCCAAGAATTGTACAATGAACTACTTGCATCAAGCTGTGCTGTGATCCCCTCTCATAGTGAGGGTTTTTGTTTTGCTGCCGCAGAAACTGTTGCATTAAAAATACCAATTATTTCTTCTCATCAAGGAGCACTCAAAGAGGTCGTTAGTGGCAAATTTATTCAAATGAAAGAACAATCATCTACCTCACTTTGCAATGCTTTAAAAGATGCTTATCTTAATAAATGGACTAAAATTCCCATTAAAAAATACCACCTTGACAACTCAATTAAATTGTACACTGATATGTACTCCAGAACTAAACAATAAACAAAAAGGTCTGAAATGATATGATCCATCATAAAAGAAGAGAAAATAAAATGAAAAAAGCACTAATAACTGGAGTTACAGGACAAGATGGAGCCTATTTATCGGAGTTACTCCTAAAAAAGGGATATCAAGTTCATGGAATTAAGAGAAGATCTTCATCATTCAACACAGATAGAATTGATCATTTATATCAAGAACCACATATAGAAAATCGGAATTTCATATTACATTATGGAGATCTCTCAGATGCAACCAATATTATTCGAATTGTACAGGAGGTACAACCTGACGAAATATATAACTTGGGAGCAATGTCTCATGTCAAAGTTAGTTTTGAAACTCCAGAATACACAGCAAATGTAGATGGAATGGGTACATTAAGATTACTAGAAGCAATCCGAATATTAGGATTAGAGAAAACAACAAAAATATATCAAGCCTCAACTTCCGAATTGTTTGGTTTGGTAAAAGAAACTCCTCAATCCGAAACAACACCATTTCATCCGAGATCCCCCTATGCAGTTGCAAAATTATACGCCTATTGGATAACCATAAACTATAGAGAATCATATAACATCTTTGGTTGTAACGGAATACTATTCAATCATGAAAGCCCCCTTAGAGGGGAGACTTTTGTAACTAGAAAAATTACAAGAGCGGTAGCAAAAATTGGTTTAGGACTGCAATCAAAATTATATTTAGGCAATCTTAATGCAAGAAGAGATTGGGGTCATGCTAAAGATTATGTAGAGTTAATGTGGAAAATCCTTCAATATAAAAATGCAGAGGATTGGGTGATATCAACAGGTGTATCTGCAAGTGTCCGCGATTTTGTTAACATGTCATTTCATAAAATAGGAGTAGAAATAGAATTCAAAGGAAAAGATGAAAATGAAGTAGGCTTCATTGTTTCGTGCAATAATCCAAATTATCAATTGGAAATTGGATCCGAAGTAGTGGGTATTGACCCTACATATTATCGGCCAGCAGAAGTAGATACTCTTATTGGGGATTCATCAAAAGCTAGAAAATTATTAGATTGGAATCCAAAATATAATTTGCAAATGATTTGTGCTGAAATGATGGAGCATGACATTGCTATTTTCAAAAAAGAGCAATATTTAATAAAAGCAGGTTTTGGTCAATAAGTAATTATGACTTTAGATTGCCACTCATTTATTCCGATAAATAATATTGATCTTTAATAAAACATACTCGTGAATCACAACTCAAAAATATATATAGCAGGCCACAATGGTATGGTTGGAACTGCAATTTACAAAAGGCTTAAAAGTGCAGGATACACTAATTTTGTGCTTCGAAAAAGTTCAGAATTAGACCTTAGGAATCAACTTTCCGTTAATGATTTTTTTGAATCGGAAAAACCAGAATTTGTTTTTCTAGCCGCAGCAAAAGTAGGGGGTATTCAAGCAAATAATACGTACCGTGCTGAGTTTTTATACGATAACCTATTGATTCAAACTAATGTAATCCATGCTTCATATAAAAACAACATAAAGAAGTTGATGTTTCTTGGCTCTTCTTGTATCTACCCAAAACTAGCAAAACAACCACTCAAAGAATCTTGTCTCTTGACGGGTGCACTAGAGCCGACAAATGAACCTTACGCTATTGCCAAAATTGCAGGAATAAAGCTTTGTGACGCCTACAGAGATCAATATGGGTGTAATTTTATATCTGTCATGCCAACTAACTTATATGGCCCTAATGATAACTATGACTTAACTAATAGTCATGTGTTACCTGCACTTCTTCGTAAATTTCATGTTGCGAAAAAAGAAAACATGGCAAAGGTCACTATTTGGGGTAGCGGCAATCCCAAAAGAGAATTTTTACATGTTGACGATATGGCAGATGCATGCTATTCCCTTATGGACAATTATAATGACAAAGGACCAATAAATATAGGCACAGGAAAAGACATCTCAATTCTTGAATTGGCTCTTTTGATTAAAAAAATAGTAGGTTTTGAAGGTGATATAATTAAGGACTTAAATAAGCCAGATGGTACTCCTAGAAAACTTTTGGACATTGAAAAAATATCTCTTATGGGCTGGCAAGCAAAAATAGGCTTAAAGGAAGGGATTGAAAGTGTATATAAGGGTTTGTTGAATCAACCCTGGTGGTAATATAAATTTAATTACTAAGATTGGCGACAGAGTCTAAATTCCATTTCTATTTTATTGTCGTTTCTGTTGGGTAAAATTCATCCTTCAAATATCGTAACCCTAGCACACTCACCACACAAAACAAAAACATAACAATAAACAGAACTTTATATCCAAAGCTATCTAAAATAACCGTACCTAATATCGGAGCTACAATAAGTGCTGTTGAAAACATTATGGTATTCACACTCATATACTGACCTATGTTTCCTTCGTTTGCTCGATCCATTGATGTGGAAGCAATGAAGGGAAAATTAACCATCTCACCATAACTTACAAAAATGGTATAGAAGCCTATTAAAAATAAAGCTGGTAAAGGGAATATAAATACTAAAACTGCAAAACCCAACATCCAAGCCCCAACTTTCATGACTTTAAAGTTGTCATATCGTTTTTCAAGATAATGTACAAGTGGCATTTCTGTAAGGAAGATTAATATACCGTTGACCCCAAAGAAATATCCTACGTGTTTTTCTGTATATCCCAATTCTTCTGTCATGAACAATGGAACCGTAAATAAAATTTGGAAAAAGCTAATTAGCATACAAAAACTAAAAAACATAAACACCATAAACTTCAAATCTTTATATGGAGATTTGGCCAGCGATATATCTTTTATAACATCTTTCACTTTTGGTTTCTGCACATTTTTTACACATAGGATCAAAAAAACTCCAGCACACAAACAAGTCAGTGCATCAACTGTGAATATAAGATTATAGCCATATTGTTCTATCAATACCCCTGCGAATGCTGGTCCTATTGATAAACCAAGGTTAAAAGCCATACGCATAAGAGAAACTGCCCTTGTTTGAGTCTTTTTATCCGTGAAATATGTAATACCTGTCATTAAAGCAGGTCGTATTAAATCTGCCATCATACTACTTATGAACAACAACCCACAAAACATATAAAATTCGGATACAAATTGTAAACTATAGAAAAACCCAGCTGCAGTAAATAAACTGATCATCATGGTACGATAGTAACCAATCTTATCTGTAAGGTATCCCCCCAGTATAGCGCCAGCCAAACTACCCGCTCCGAAACTCATTGTTGCAGTACCAGCATCTATCTTGCTCCAACCTAATTCTTGGGTAGTATAAAGTGTGAGGAAAGGTAAAATCAATGTTCCTAACCTATTGATCAGCATCATCGACGCGAAAACCCAGATATCTTTGGTGATTCCGTCAAAAGCGTCTACATATGTCTTTATAAATTTGTTCATAGCTAATCTTATGTAAAGCTATAGATATGCTTGATTTATTTTTCGATTTTGACGAAAATCAATTCAATTATATATTGATTTAATAATATGGCATTGCATATTAAAAAGTTTATTTGATTACTTATTTTCCAAAGTTGTTAAACCATCAGACTGATCCTGTGGACGCCTGGATTGTATTCTTTGGCTAGAAGTAATTTCACTTCTTCATAGTTACGATCATTGGTTTCGAAGTCAATCGTGTTTAGATCAATGATTAGTACTGGAAATGATAGAATATTTCTGAAGTATTCAAAATATGAATTTTGGACTTTAGTTAAATATTCATCCGTGATATCTTTCTCATACTCCCGACCTCTTTTTGCTATATTTGCTTGTAGATGTTCGACGCTTCTATGGAAATAAACAAGTATTTCTGGTTGAGGGAAAGATTGATTTAAGGTAGTAAATATCTTATTGAACATTTTAAACTCACTTTCTTCGAGATTTTGTCTGGCGAATAGTAGTGTTTTAACAAAAGTATAGTCAGAGACGGTAAAATCAACGAACATATCTCTTGACACAAGCTGATTTTGCATTTGCTTGTACCTTTCAGTCATAAAAAACAACTCCACAGTAAATGCCCACCTTTCCTGATCTTTATAGAATAAAGGAAGAAATGGGTTATCATCAAATTCTTCGAGGATAAGCTGGCAATTATATTCTTCTCTTAGTTTCTTACAAAAAGTAGTTTTTCCTGAGCCAATATTACCCTCAATGGTGATGAAATTATATGGAAATTGTATGTTCAAATATTATGCTTTTATAATTTATGTGATCAGATTTAGTATAATTCTATTCTCCGTGCTTCAGTCTCATCTTCACAATCTTCTAATAGGTGAGACAATTGCTCATCCAATATTGGATGAATGAAATCTGCCGCTATTTCAACCATCGGATATAAAACAAAGTTTCGTTTGTGCATCAATGGGTGAGGAATAGTCAATTTTTCTGTATCAACAATGGTATCTTCCATGAAGATTATATCAATATCTATCAAACGAGGCCCCCATTTTTCAAGACGGACTCGGCCAATTTGATCTTCAATTTTGTTTACTATTTTTAGAAGTTGGTTTGGTGTCAAGTAGTGCTCTACTTCTAGTGCAATATTGATAAAGTCATTTTGATCAGTTTTTCCCCATGCATCTGTTTCATACATCGCAGAACTACTAAGAACTGGTCCAATTGACTCTTCTATCATTTGAACAGCACGTGCCAGTTGCACTTTTCTATCACCTTGATTCGAACCTAAATGCAAATGACACTTCCCCACAGATTTCAACTTTTTGCAATGATAGGGATATATTAGAAAAAATGATATATAATTATGAATAGAAGTTTTTTCAGTAGAAAAATAAATTACAATATGGGATTCCAAAGAATAATCATTTTTTTGTTTTTAAAAAAATGTATTATCCTAAGCGCTATGCAATTGGGGATGTATTTGCTTGATAGTCAACATCATGTAGTAGATGTTTTGGTGTAGATATGCATTTTGTAAAATTGTGTTATGAAACATACATGAAAATTAACGTTTCACATTACATAGGAAGATGTAATATGACATATCTCTTCTTTATCCTAAAATGTTATCAGAACGAGATATGTTAAACTAACAGAGATCAATGAAAGACGCTTTAAGAATGGAGCATAAATTGCTATAGTAGAAAATTTCAAAATTTCTATCTAAGACAAATTAAGTCAAATATGCAAGAGTCGGCAAATCTAGTTGTCTGCATTTGGTATTTTGTAATAAAAGCTTTAAACGAAAGAGTCTGTTAAATGAAAGCATTAATAGATGATCTTCAAAAGGTTGTACTTTTTAATTACCCTTAGGAAATTTAGTTAATGAAAAATCACAGAGAATAATTATAAACAAAATTGCATCTGGTTAGTTTTATACGTGGCTATTGGTAAAAACCAGTTAACAATCAAAAGATAGTCATCCACAAAAAATTTAAAGGGTGTTTTTGAGTTGGGGACTTCATTGTTTTATGGGTCCCTGACTTTTTTTTGGTTACGAGCAATCAAGTAGAGAGAATTCCTTAATGCTCAGACTTTATTGCGAATACTTTATGCGTCCAGAAGTATTCTGATTTTAATTAATGGTCTTTCAAGTATAAGGGGAGAATTCGAAGAAATCTCATTTTTTATTGCGACACCTATCCATTCGCCAGCCTTTTATGTTTCATAACTTCTCTTAAATTCGATTAATAATCCCATTTGTCGAAAAATCCTAGAAAATCAATCCTCCCCTTGTAACCTGTTCTTAAAGCAAGAGAAATGAAAATCTATTACATTATATCTATTACATTATTACTCATCTTTGGTGCAATCAAACTGTGCGCCCAAACTGCAAATAGTGATAATCTTATATTCCCTTCTACGTTCACATAAGCACAAAAAGAACTGATAACAAACAACCTCTTCGAATTCCCAATAAATACTCAAGTATCAATCGCTGTTATAAAAGGAGATAAAACAGAATACTTAGGTATAAAAAACAAAGACTGGAAACTAAAAACTGTAGAAAATAGAGATTCCATTTTCGAAATTGGTTCAATAACAAAGATAATGACCTCTGCCCTCTTGGCTAATGCTATATTAAGTGGAGATGTATCATCATCTACAGAAATTTCAGAGTTGCTGGGTTACCCTCTATTAAAAGATGGAAAAATCACACTCGAACAATTATCAAACCATACTTCTGGAATGATGAGAATGCCTGGGAACTTCTTATTCGCGCAAATGAAAGATCCAGATAATCCATACATACATTATGATGAAGCTGCACTTAAGACCTGGCTTACAGAATATATGACGACTGATCTCAAACATGATGGGAGCAATTACTCTAACCTTGGTGTCGCTCTTTTAGCTCATGGATTGACAAAAAAGTACAATAAACCGTATGAGGATTTACTTCAAGAGCAAATTTTCCAAAAACTGGGAATGAAAAATTCAACAACCAAATTAGAAAAAGTAAAAGAACGACTCATTAAAGGACAGGATGCTAAGGGACAAACTAGTAAGAATTGGGAATTCGATGTATTAGAAGGTGCAGGAGCCGTTTTATCCACTATTTCAGACATGGAAAAGTTTACAAGAGCTGTAATGTCCCAAAAAAATGAAGCGCTCGAACTACAAAGGAAACCAACTTTCAAAGTAAATGATAACTTAGAAATAGGTATGGGTTGGCACATATTTAATGCAAATGATGGTAATACTCTTTACTGGCACAATGGAGGCACAAATGGATATACATCATCTTTTATAATTGATGTTGAAAGACAACTGGCATTTGTTATTTTATCTAATCTATCCGCATTTCATGCAAATATGGGTAATATTGATGTTTTAACATTTGATTTTATGAAGACATTAAAAAATCAGTAAGTGGGTATTCTATTTAGAAATTAAAAATTTGTTTTTTTCCATCTAGGTAAACAGCTTCAATGTGATCTCTTCCAAATGAGTAGGGTAAAAACCCATATGAATTAACCGCTTCAGTGATCATAAAATTGGCCCTCTTTCCGATTGTAACACTTCCAACTTCTTCTTCTAATCCCATTGCATATGCTCCATTGATAGTCGCTCCATTAATGGCTTCTTCTGGTGTCATTTTCATCTTAATGCATGCAGTAGACACTACAAAGTTCATATTACCAGAAGGTGTAGAGCCCGGATTATAATCTGTCGCCAGAGCTAAAGGCAAACCAGAATCTATCATCTCTCTCGCTGGCGTATAAGGAATAGATAAAAAGTAGGAGCAGCTCGGCAAAGCTACTGGCATTGTATCGGTGCCCTTCAGCACATCAATATCCTCTTGATTCATTACTTCTAAATGATCAACTGACAAAGCATCATGTTGCACCCCTGCCTTTACTCCGCCAATAGTTGTAAATTGATTAACATGTATCTTAGGAGTTAGTCCATACGCCTTTCCTGCAGTCATAATCAGTACTGTATCTTCTACCGTAAAGTATCCCGTCTCACAAAAGATATCAATATAATCCGCTAAATTTTGAGTAGCAATGTCAGGTAATACATCGTTAATTAACATATTAAGATAGCCGGCTTTATCGTCTTTATATTCTTTTGGTACGGCATGTGCTCCTAGGAAAGTTGCTTTGATAGGAATATCATATTCTGCATTTAACTTTTTGATCACTCTGAGCATCTTCAACTCCGCATCTTTAGTCAATCCGTATCCAGATTTGATTTCAACTGCTCCTGTCCCCATTTGGATGACTTCCTCAAGCCGTTTTCTACTTTGTTCATAAAGGTCTTCTTCTGATGTTGTTTGAAGCTTCTTTGCAGAATTGAGAATACCACCTCCGTTATCCGCTATTTCTTTATAAGTCTTTCCATTAATCCTGTCTACGAACTCTCCTTCCCTGTTTCCTGCATACACAATATGCGTATGTGAATCACACCAAGTAGGAAGTATCATTTTGCCAGTAGCATCTATAATTTCTCCATCATAGTCAGATGGACAATCTTTCATTTCTCCATAACTATCGATTTTACCTTCTTTGATAACGAGGTAGGCATCTTCGATTGTAGGTAGCGTTTTCATTTCTGAACCAGATAGGAATCGAATTCCTGCTTCTCTAACTTGAATGAGTTCTTTTATGTTTTTTATAAGCATCATTACAATAAATTATATTTTCCTTCTGGGTTAATACTATATAAATTTTGGCACAAATCCACCTTGACAAGTACCTACAATAGGAATTAATTGATCTCCAGATTGGTCAACTGGATATTTTTCTTGAATTAATTGATACCAGCGATTGTCGTTAAATGAAGACTTTCTGAAATTTGTAGCTAATTCTGGTTGGACTAAAACATGGTAACCACCTCTTGTTTCGACAATCTGATAATTGCCTTTGCCTACCTCAAAATCTAACCATTTTTTATCAATATCAATATCTTTATCATCCATATCAAAATCAACATAGATAGTTCTAGATTTTGACTTCTGAATACAACTTAATGCTTCACCATGCAAATTATAACTTTGAGAATTCATTAAGTCCCAACATTTCTTACCCATCAGTTCAGTTGCTTTTCTCATACATCTTGGATTGAGAGAAATGTAACACGCTAAGGACTCTTGTGGTGCTATCTCACCTTTCATTTTCCAAGCACCTACAGGTAATTCTAGTTGTTTGATATTATCTATCAGTTTCTCTTTTCTAGATGTAAATCTTCTCAGTTGTGTTTGATTATTTGACTTAATTAGACCATTGCTGTATTTCTTCCTAGCAAAAAGAGCGACAAAAAATGTCTCACTTTCTTCTAACTCTGGCAACCATTCCACAAAGCTAATTAATGCATTTTCATCTACAATGATTTGATAATTCATAACCAACACTTCTTATTATTATTACTGTGATACTTACTATGTATGCGACCAATTATTAGATTCATCATTATTATTAGGTGATAATCCAATAATATCTCCAACGGTATCAACCCCGAGTCCTACAACCATTCTATTCACATAATTGAAGTAACTGACTACTTGATTTACTTCCAAAATCTCTCCATCATCAAACCCCCTATCTCTAAGCGTTTGAATATAATCCTTATTTATTGAAGTATGATCCCGTGTTAATTTTTTAGCATATTCTGCACCAGCCATTTGCTTTTCATTGAATACAAGTTCGATCTTCTTTTCTTTTATTGCTTGATAAATTGCTTCAAATCGAGCTTGATCGCCAAGGTTTTTACGCAATCCTTCAGAATGATGATCAAAACAATAATGGCATTCATTTAGCAAGCTGACATAGGTCCCCAATGCTTCCAGATACCATTTATCAAATGTATTGTCATTGTGATGAAGAACACTTTTATACAGCACCATATGACCATGCAAGGTGTGTGGTCTTAAGCTGTGAATCTTAAGGACATTATCTACATTATTGTCTGGCCCTTTGACTCTGTCATAAAGCTTTTTGAGCTTACCTTCGGCTTCGTCGTATGGGATTGTTTTTATGTATGACATTTTAAAATAGACTTTTATATTGTTAAATTTCCAACCGATTTCTAGTTCCTTTCACTCTGCTTCTCTATGAACAAGATCCATTGAAAAAGATGGAGTACATATTGCCATATAAACACACTCTTTATCGAATGGATTTGAATATTGGACTCTGGTATTCTTTTCTATTTTGATAGACTGACCAGCTTCTAAGATGATCGTTTCTCCATCAATGATAAATTGTTTCTTTCCACTAATAATATAGGTGTACTCATTAAATTCTGGGGTTTGGTATGGTTCACTCCAACCTGGTGGTGCTATCATATGTGCTATACTAATTTCACTATTTCCATCTGTAGCTTTGCCCCAATGTTCAGTTATAGTTTTGCCATCTGTGGTGGGTACAACAAATGGGTTGCTTTGTATTTTGTATTTCATAATTACTGTTAAGTTGTAAAAATGTTTGTTTGTTAAGTTGTTCTTATCCTATTCAGGCAGAATCATTTTTTGAGTTTCCAGATTATAAAAATGTCAAGTTCTAGTTTTACACATTCATTTTTTTTACAACCTTGCAACATCACGCCTTCATTCCATTTTCATATCTCAGATAACAATTCATCATCCACTAAATTCGCAATAGTAACCTTCAACCCAGGAGTCCTTTCCATTTCACGTTTTATAGCAAATATAGCTTCTTTATTCCTTGCCCAACTTCTTCTTGCGATACCATTGTTTACATCAAAAAGCAGCATATTCTTCAATCTTGCATCCGCTTCTCGACTGCCATCAAGCAACATACCGAATCCGCCATTTATTACTTCACCCCATCCTACTCCACCTCCATTGTGGATTGAGACCCAAGTTGCACCACGAAAGCTATCACCTATCACATTATGGATAGCCATATCCGCTGTAAATTTACTTCCATCATAGATATTGGACGTCTCTCTATACGGACTATCTGTTCCACTCACATCATGATGATCTCTACCCAATACTACAGATCCAATGTCACCATTTGCTACTGCATTATTGAATGCTTCAGCAATTTTCATTCGTCCCTCAGCATCTGCATATAGGATTCTCGCTTGTGAACCAACAACTAATTTATTTTGCTTCGCTTCCTTAATCCATGTAATATTATCTTGCATCTGAAGTTGGATTTCTGGTGGACTGTTTTCCATAATTCTTTGGAGAACTTCTGCAGCAATCTCATCTGTCTTATCCAGATCCGCTGATTTCCCAGAAGCACATACCCATCGGAAAGGACCAAATCCATAATCAAAACACATTGGCCCCAAAATATCTTGAACGTAAGACGGATATTTAAAGTCAATTCCATTCTCCGCCATTACATCAGCTCCAGCTCTTGAACACTCTAATAAAAATGCATTCCCATAATCAAAGAAGTATGTCCCTTTCGCTGTGTGATTATTTACAGAAGCTGCGTGCCTTTTTAATGTTGACTGCACCGCATCTTTGAACTCCTGTGGATTTTCTCTTAGAAGATCATTCGCATCATCGAACGAAATATCAATCGGATAATATCCTCCTGACCAAGGATTATGCAAAGACGTTTGATCAGATCCAACATGAATAAATATGTTTTCTGCATCAAAACGCTCCCAAACTTCAACTACATTCCCAATATAGGCGATAGAAACTACTTCTTTTTGCTCTTTTGCAGTTCTAACTCTAGTTACCAGATCATCCATATTATCAATCAGAACATCGACCCAGCCTTGTTCATGCCTTTTGGTGGCAGCTTTCGGGTTTACTTCTGCACAAATAGTGATACAGCCCGCAATATTTCCAGCTTTGGGTTGTGCCCCACTCATACCTCCAAGTCCCGCAGTTAAGAATATCTTTCCCGCTGGAGACTCTCCTTTAGTTAGCATCTTTCTGAATGCATTCATTACTGTGATTGTAGTCCCATGAACAATCCCTTGAGGTCCGATATACATGTATGACCCCGCAGTCATCTGACCATATTGGCTAACACCCAAAGCATTGAATTTCTCTAAATCATCTGGCGAAGAATAATTGGGAATCACCATACCATTGGTCACAATTACTCTTGGCGCTTCTTTGCTGGAGGGAAACAATCCCATTGGATGTCCAGAATACATATGAAGCGTCTGCTCTTCCGTCATTTCTGACAAATACTTCATTGTAAGAATATATTGAGCCCAATTTTGAAAAACCGCCCCATTACCTCCATAAGTAATTAATTCTTCAGGATGCTGGGCTACTGCAGGATCAAGGTTATTCTGAATCATCAACATGATAGCAGCCGCTTGTTGAGATACCGCTGGGTATTCATTAATTGGTCGAGCATATATTTTATACTCAGGTTTAAATCTGTACATGTAGATCCTACCAAACTCTTTGAGCTCCTGTGCAAATTCCAGTGCTAATTCCTCATGCCATTCTGAAGGAAAATATCTAAGTGCATTCCTCAAAGCAAGCTTTTTCTCATCAGCAGAAAGGATGTTTTTCCGCTTTGGTGCAGGATTAGCTCCTTCTGGGTATTTTCTCCTTGTTGGAAGTGTAGATGGAAGACCTTGTTGTATATCTTGTTTGAATGTCATATTTTTTATTGTTGGTCATTAGCTCTAAACTAACGGTTGACAAAAATGATAGTTGTGATAAGAAATGAAAGTTAAAGTATTGGATAAAGCCTCAAGCCACAACAAAAGCCCTATCTCTTACCAATTCGATGATTACATTAATATCATCTTTTAGCAATCGATCTTCTTCTAATTTTTTCACATGCTTTCTAATTATAGCATGGTTTTCTTCAATTATTACTGAACAAAGATTTGGCCTTCTAAACTCTATTGCTTGGGCTGCATACATTAACTCTATTGCAAATATTTTTTCAAGATTTCCAAGAATCTGATTGAATTGACGACCAGAGATACTACCCATGGATACATGATCTTCTTGTCCAAGTGATGTCGGTATACTATCCGCGGAAGGAGGAAAACACAAAGATTTGTTTTCTGTCACCAATGCTGCCGTTGTGTATTGTGGTATCATAAAACCACTATTTAATCCCCCAGCTTTTGTCAATAGTCTCGGTAGCCCATATAAGCCTTCAAGTAAAAGATAACATCTTCGATCAGATATATTACCCAACTCAGCTGAAGCAATTGATCCATAATCAAGTGCCATTGCTAACGGTTGTCCATGAAAATTACCTCCAGAAATAGCTTCTGTATCACTAAGTATGATCGGATTATCCGTTACAGAATTCATTTCAATTTCAGCTAACTCTGTCAAATGATAAAATGCGTTTCTTGATGCACCATGCACCTGAGGCATGCACCTTAGTGAATATGGATCTTGTACTCTCTCACAATCAGTATGAGATGATAGATTTTCAGAATCTTTGATGAGCATCCTTATTCTCTCAGCGACTTTCACTGTACCTTCGAATGCTCTTATTCTGTGCAACTCTTCTCTGAAAGGTGATGCACTTCCCTGAAAGCCTTCTAAACTCATAGCTCCTGAAACATCTGCTAAATCAAGTAGATAAGCCATCTTATCTAATCCTAAAATAGTATGTGCAAGTATAAATTGTGTGCCGTTTATAAGTGCTAGTCCTTCTTTAGCTTGTAATGTGATTGGTTCTAGCCCATGTCCTTTAAGCACATCTTTAGCGTGCATAATCTGCCCCTTTATCCAAAACTCTCCTTCTGCGAATAATGGTAAAAACAAGTGAGAAAGAGGAGCTAGATCACCAGATGCTCCCACAGAGCCTTGTTCTGGCACGACAGGTAAAAGATCATTCTCAATAAAATATATAATGCGTTCTATTACTTCCAGTCTGATCCCTGAATACCCTTGGCACAATGCATGGACCTTACAGATCATCATAATCTTAGACAACATAGATTCGATCGGATTACCTACACCAACTGCATGAGTGATCAACAGATTGATTTGTAGTTGACTGGTTTCTTCTGGAGATATTTGCGTATCGCATAAAGGTCCGAAACCAGTATTTACACCATATACAGCTTTTGATCCCGCTGCCATCTTTTCAACTTTTGCTCGACAAGCATTTACTTTGTCTATTGCCTCCATTTTTAGTCCAGCTGTAATTTCTCCCTTCGCTATTTTTATTACTGCGTCAACATTTAGTTGATCGATTCCGTACTTGAACATAAATACAATTGTTGAATGATTGAAATTTTGGTTACTGAATTTTGAGCACGTTATGTTTCAAAATTCGATTCAGAAATTACCTCTCTTTTATATTTGGAGTATTTCCACATCACTTATGTAAAGTTAACTTTATATTTGATGCTTATAAATACCAATATCGTCACCAACTGATAACTATGAGTAATCAATTAGAACTACGTCATATCAAGTATTTTTTAGCTGTAGCTGAAGAATTACACTTTCGTAAAGCTGCAGATCGATTATTTATTTCTCAGCCAGGACTCAGTCGGCAGATCAAACAAATGGAAACCGAACTAGGTGTCCAACTATTCGAAAGGCATAATAGGAAAGTGTCCTTGACTCAAGCTGGAGTATACCTTAAATATGAATATCAATCTATTATAAAGTCTCTTGACAAGGTACAAAAGCATGCACAGTTGCTACATAAAGGGAAAGAAGGAGAGCTAAAAATAGGATACATTGGATCGGCAATGCACAAGATCATTCCTACATTTCTTTTGGCTATAAAAAAGGTTTACCCCAACATTCATATCAACCTTCAAGAAATGGATAATCAAGCACAGACATCTGGCATACTAGATCATAACATTGATATAGGATTTGTCAGAATGGATCGTGTGCTTCGTGGAGTAGAGATTCGTCCAATCTTTGAGGAGACATTTTCTCTTGTGCTTCCTAAAAGTCACCCTATTAACAAAAATAATTTCAAAGATTTATCACAACTAAAAGACGAGCCGTTTATCATGTTTGATTCTTCATATAGTCCATCCTATTATGAAAAAGTGATGCAGATTTTCGATGAGGCAGGATTTAGCCCAATAATATCACACAATTCAGTGAAAGCAAATACCATTTATCGATTGATAGAAAATAATCTTGGAGGGGCCATTGTACCAACATCATTGAAAGAAGGCTATGATCTCAATATCAAGTTTATAGAATTGAATAAGATTGAACATCGAACCACTCTACAGTTGGTTTGGAGTAAAGCGAATCCGAATCCTGTGTTAGCGAATGTATTGGAGTTGGTTTGAGGCGAATTGTGGAATTATCGAATTGTTGAATTATTGAATTGTTGAATTGTTGAATTGTCGATTCTAAATTTGATCTCTTTCAAGGCGCTTTTTCCATAAAAAAAAAGAAATTTAGAAATCTCGTTTTTTGTTAGTTTCGAATTTATGTTTTTCTCAATAACTATGTGTTGTGATTCATCCAATATAAAATATTTGTAATCTTCAAATTTTACGAAAACACCTTTATTCATTTCAAATGAGTTTAAGCCATCTTTTTTAAAATTCTGATAATATATATTTAGGGTTAAGTTATTCTCTGTCCGTAATGAAGATAAAATATGTGGGACATCACATAAAATTTGGTCCTTCAATATATTAATTTTAATATTTCTATTTCCATATATAATCGTGCATTCGACCTTTTCAAACATAGGTTCTATGTTTGAAGAGCTTGATTCCATGATTTTCAATAATAACGGGCCAATAGAATCTTTCAATCGATCTAAAGTTAATAATGAATCTCTTTTTACGGGACGTCTTACTCCTTTCAGACTTAGAATTTTTAATTCTTTGGACCAATCATCATCTTCTTCTAGCTTTTCCCCTTTTGCCGCTTTCAAACATAGACCTAAACTCCAATCCAACTCTCCTGCAACATACTCAACAAAAGAATCCATATCTCCCACATCAGCTTTACGCAATGCCTGTAAGTATTTCACATTTTCTGCACTTTTGATAATAATAGGCGGCAAGTCATTTTTCATCAACACATAATTGACTAAAAGACGAGAAACTCTACTATTACCATCGTCGAATGGGTGTATCAAAATGTATTTGTGGTGTAAAATGGCAGCAAGTTCTACAGGATGTAATTCAGATTTCCACTCTTCTTCTTGAAACCATTCTATCAACTCCTGCATTTTAGGTGGAGTATCTATCACACTGGCATATTCAAATATTTCACCATTAGCAAGTTGTACTGAATTAGGATGTTTTTTATATTCACTAACTAAGATTTTCTACGAGTAGATTGGCCATCAGAAGTAATTGCCTCTTTCCAAAATGGTTTCACCAATAAAATTTGATTCAGCGTCTTAATATCTGTTTCAGTTATTGACCTTGATTTGTCTTGTGCCCACTCTGAAATTAGTGTATAAGCAACATCATGACCTTCCATTTCATCGAGCTCACGTTTATCATGGTCACCACTAGTTTGATTATAAATTAATAACAATTCTGTTTCACTATATGTAAGCGTATTGCCTTCAATATGATTTGAGTTAAAATTGTACTCTAATCGTATTTTCTTATCCAAAGCTTTTTTGTACTCCTCGTCAATAAGAAGATGTCCTTTAAGCTCATTTAATAAGTTTTCAACATTCTGGATATATGGTTTCATTAATTCTGATCTAGTGTATTCAACAACCCACAAGTAAAGAATATTCATTTAATTTTTTGATAGATAGAAAATCCTAGATTGCAACTCATTTTTCCCTAAATTACATCATTAACTAAACAACTGCATGAAACTAAAAGTATCCCTCATCCAAGACGCTCCCGTCTTTTTCAACAAAGATGCTACCCTCAATAAAATGGAACTCCTTATTGAGGAAAATAAAGATTCCGACCTTATTGTATTCCCTGAATCATTTATCCCTGGATATCCCAGAGGATTCTCTTTTGGAGCTGTGATTGGGAGTAGAACTGATGAAGGGAGAGCTCTGTATTCAAAATATCATACGAATAGTATTAGTATCGATGGAGCAGAGATGATACGGTTGATCAATATTGCAAAATCAACCAAAACGTATCTTGTATTTGGATTTACAGAAAAGAAAAATGACAATGGAAGTCTATATTGTTCCATGGCATACATCTCACCAACAGATGGACTATTAGGAGTTCATCGAAAAATAAAACCAACAGGTACAGAACGTCTTATCTGGGCAGAAGCTGGAGGTGAATCACTTGTTACTTTTGATACTAAAATTGGAATTCTTGGCGGACTAATATGCTGGGAAAATTATATGCCTCTTGCTCGTCTATCCATGTATAAAAAAGGAGTACAAATCTATATAGCTCCTACTGCTGATTCTAGAGATGAATGGACAAACACATTAAAACATATAGCTCTTGAAGGCAGGTGCTTTGTATTAGGTTGCAACCAATTCTTTACTAAATCGATGTATCCAGAGGAATATCAACATTTAGTCAAAGATGAAAAAGAAGAAATTTGTCCAGGTGGTAGTATGGTTGTTTCACCCTTAGGGAAAGTTATTGTCGAACCCGTCTTTGGCAAATCAGATGTCATCAAAGTTGAAATTGACTTAGACGATGTAACAAAGAGTAAATTAGACTTTGATGCAAATGGGCATTATACCCGAGGTGATATATTTCATTTTAAAGTAGATCGCCAACCAGAAACGAAATCGGAGGCTTCAAAATAGCCAGTCAATTTATAAAAAGTTCAAAAAAAAATGTTAAATATGCACTTATTACGAATTTACTTAAACCTATATACATTAAAAACACATAATCCATCCATACTTAACATCAACATATCTAGATAAATCTTGACTGCACTTATTGTGTAATTAAATATTTCAGCAAAACCATTTTACAAAAAAAATTATGAAAAAAACTATTTATTTATTAGCGTTACTAATCTTTTGTATTAGTAGTGTTACAAGCCAAAAAGTTGACATTGACAACTACAAATTCTATGTGGAGTATGCGAAGCTGCCAACTCATAAAATTGCACCTGCAGACAAAACATTTACTGTTCAAGCTTCAGGATCAGCTGATTTTAATATCGGATCAATTGCTGATAATTTATCTATACGTGGATGGGAGTATAAAGAGGATGATGCAAAAGCTCTTGTCAAGCTTACAGTGAATGACTTCACTAGAGGTTCATCTAATCTAAAGAAAGAAGAAAAAGTAAAGAAAAACAAAGCTGGCAAAGTAATAAGTAGAAAAAAGGAGTACACTGTCTCTAGCACAAATACTGGTGTTGCAACAATCAAAGTAGTAGGACCTGTAAATGCATACAAAAAGCCGGAAACTGAAAAAGAAAAGAAAAGGAATAAGAAGAAGAAGAATAAGAAGAAGGAAGAAGAGGCAAAAAAATCAGCTAATCCTTTCTTGAAAGATGTTAAAATTGATACTTCAGACCCAGAATCAGATACAAATACATCAGATCTAGCAGGCTTTGCAGATCTTTCAAAATCATATGGAGTATCTTCAGGAACTTATAGCACAAGTAAAGCAGCTTATAATGACTTCAACTCTAAGTCAGGAGACTCTTATACAAATCAAAGCACTAAATTTTACAATTCCTTATCTAGCAGAGCTACTACAGTTCTTAATAATATCTATGGGTACAATAGAAAAAGAGATTACGTAAAATTCAAAAGGTTAGATTCTGATAAACACCCAGAGTTTGAAATGTTCGATGCAGCCACTATTGCTATGAAAGAAATCTTGGGTAAAAAAAGATTTAATAAATCACATGATGAAGTAGAAACTGCAATGGGTCCGATAATCGAATATTTCGAATCTGTAAAAGCTAAATATAGCCAAGATAAAAAACATCCTAAAAGATTAAAAGCTGCAGCTATGTACAACTTAGCTCAGATTCATCTATACCTAGATAACCCTGAAAAGGCGATCGAAATAGGAAAAGAATATATCAGATGGGATCATGATAAAAAAGATGGAGAAAGGTTTGTCAAAAGTGGCGAAGAATTAAAGCACTTTCTTGACTTCTATGGTGCTAAAAGATACTTCGAAACAGATGAAGATGCTGATAAAATAGAATCGGAAGATGAAAGTATCACTGGAAATTAATTCTGGATTTCCAATAAATTAATATTAAAAGAAGCCGTAAATCTCGAATTTACGGCTTCTTTTATTTTAAAGGATTTCAAATAGGGTCACCGTACATAAAATAATGCCAACCAACTGATATAATACCATTTACGTTTGAAATTGTCGGTTATTATTTAGTTTTTTCTTTGCGATCCTTCGTTAAAAATACTCACGATTATTACTCAGTGTAACAATTGATATTTCATTTGTGGGCTGAGAGCAATGCTTTGGGTAGGCTCCTACTAATAAAACGGCTTTTTTATCTAATTTCTTGCTAATTTAAAAGTACTAATATATAAAATTTAGCCATTCACTGGAATGAGCGAAATCAATTAATGAAGTGATGTTTATCACTTTTTGTAATAATACCATTTCTGTTTCGAAGCTGAATTCTAGAAACAGATATTTTATGAACTTAAACATTTGAATCATTAAAAAAGCCCTTCTACAATTTAATGCAGAAAGGCTATATATTCTATAACTTATTCTAAGCTATTTTATCTAACTACAATCATCTTCTTAGTAGCTGTAAACTCACCACTTTCGATTGTGTAGTATAATACTCCAGTAATTCCGAGGTCATCAGCATCTAATGGAAGTAAATTCATTCCTTTAGCTCCAATTGTATTCACTACTTTCAGTGTCTTACCCGTTACATCAGTTAATCTAAACATTACCGCTCCTTCCTCTGCCAATTCAAATCTGATCATCGTCTGATCTTTGAATGGA
>CAJXUU010000076.1 GCA_913061325.1 uncultured Saprospirales bacterium
AAGTACGTTTTTATGTGCTGATATTTATTCATTCTCCAAGGCAAAAAACGTAGGCGATGCATTGCATAGGCGAGGCTTTTTAACGCAGAAGAAAGGGAAAATATCAAGCAGAAGAATGTAACTTTATTATTGTTTCATTTCTTAGCATTATCTAAATCATTTTGATAGATAAACTCAAGAATATCTCTAGCATCACCAATTGATACATTCTGATTAGGCATCCGAGTCATACATTCTTCTAAAAGTTTCTGTGCCGTTGGATCTTTATCTAACATAACTTCTACGTTAGTGATCATATTCATAACCCATTCTGGTTTTCTTTTATCCATTAATCCAGCCCAACTAGGACCCACGACTCTTGAACCTTTCAATTTGTGACATGCAGCACATTTCATTTCATAAATAGCAAGACCTCGTTTTACCATTTCTTGGTTTAGCGGGTTATTTAAGGTTACATTTTTAATTTCCCCTACTCCAAGACCGTCTTTAGCGGCGGCGGCTTGTTCTTTTCGTTCTCTTTTTATTTTTTGAGAGGGTGATTCTTTCTTTTCGCCACAGGCAATTATTACTGTTGCTATTAAAGCTAGTATTAGAAATTTTTTCATCATTGATTATTTTAATGTAGTAAAAAATGTTTCTTCTGTATTTGATTTTATTATCGATTCGAGTTTCCTAGACGTCTCTTCTATAGTATCACAACCATATATAGAATGCAACTCTGATCTTATCGAAGTTACCATATTATGATATGGACATCTATTCGAGTTTATACAGTCCTTTTGTCCCAGCAAACAATTGTTGATTAATCTGTCTGATTGCTCAAGCTCTTTTATGACATCTATTAGCTTGTTTGCTTTTTGATCTGGGGTCATGAAAAATCCTCCATTCCGTCCTTTTTTGGATTCTATTAGTTTCTTTTTTGTTAAGGTTTGTAATACTTTTGATAGCATATGCTCACTTGCTTTTATGTGAAATGCTATTTCTTTTACGCCGACAAGTTTATCTAGTTCGGTGTGTAATGCGAGATATAAAACCGATCTCACTCCATATCTACCTGTCTTACTTAACATACTTTATTAGTGAATGTAACACAAAGATAAAATAATAAAAAGATAAAATGATCTTTTTATCTTTTTTAATTCAAAAAGATATATCTTTGTATTATTATTTATTAATTTACTTAATTGAAACAGATGAAAAAGCAATTTAAATATCTACCAGTAGCACTCTTTATAGTAGCTATAATAGGTATATTCTTTTTTGGCTGCAATACCAGCCAACAGTCAACCTCAGGAGCACTAGATAATGATGCAGCAAGTGCTGTGTACGTAGCTCCTGGAGAGCATGATGAATTTTATGGATTTTTCTCAGGTGGATTTAGCGGACAAGTATCCGTATACGGTCTTCCATCAGGCCGTTTGCTCAAAGTAATTCCAGTTTTCTCTCAGGATGCTGAGAAAGGCTATGGTTACAATGAAGAGACTAAGCCAATGCTGAACACCAACTTTGGATTTATTCCGTGGGATGATGCACACCACCCTGAGCTTTCACAGACCAATGGTGAGACAGATGGTAGATGGCTATTTATCAATGGTAACAATACACCAAGGGTTGCGAAAATAGACCTTACAACTTTTGAAACAACTGAAATTATCGAAATTCCTAACAGTGGAGGAAATCATAGTTCTCCGTTCACAACAGAGAATACGGAGTATATCGTAGCGGGTACAAGATTTTCAGTGCCATATCCACAGCAGGATGTAGCTATCGATTCTTATAAAGAGAATTTCAAAGGTATGCTAACATTTATCAGTGTAAGTGATGAAGGCCACATGGAGATTGCTTTCCAAGTTTTACTACCTGCATTTGACTATGATCTTGCTCACTCAGGTAAAGGAAAGTCACATGGATGGACATTCTTCACTACATATAATACGGAAGAGAGTCATACGCTCATGGAAGTAAATGCTTCGCAAAATGATAAGGATTTTATCGCTGCTATCAATTGGAAAAAAGCAGAGGAGTATATAAAAGCGGGCAAGTATAAAGAGATGCCTGCAGAGCACCATATCAATACTTATGATGAGAAATCTCATGTTGCAACATCAAAATTGCAGAAGACAGTGAAAGTACTGACTCCTGAAGATTGTCCTGGTTTGGTATATTTTATGCCTACACCTAAGTCTCCTCATGGAGTGGATGTAGATCCGTCTGGAGAATACATCATTGGAAATGGTAAATTGTCAGCAGACCTTACAGTTCACTCATTTACCAATATGCTTTCTGCAATTGAGAACGAAGAGTATGAAACTACGATCTCTGGAATTCCAGTTCTGAAATATGAAAAAGTAATTGGTGGAGTAGTCAAAAAACCAGGTCTAGGACCATTGCATACCGAGTTTGACAATGAAGGTAATGCTTACACTACATTCTTTATCTCATCAGAGGTTGTGAAATGGAAACTAGGTACATGGGAAGTTCTTGATAGAATACCTACTTACTATAGTGTAGGTCACTTGATGATTCCTGGTGGCGACTCTAGAAAGCCAGATGGTAAATATATGGTAGCACTAAATAAAATCACAAAAGATAGATATCTACCAACAGGCCCAGAGATGAATCATTCTGCTCAGCTGTATGATATCTCAGGTGATAAAATGAAACTACTACTTGATTTCCCTACCATAGGTGAGCCTCATTATGCTCAAGGTATTGCAGCAAGTAAGATAAAAACAAAGAGTAAGAAGTTCTATCCGATAGAAGAAAACGAACATCCGCATAAAGCGCTTGGTGAGAAACACACTAAAGTAGTAAGAGACGGTAACGTGGTGAGAATCTATATGACCTCTATCCGTAGTCACTTTTCCCCTGATAATATTGAAGGAATAAAAGTCGGCGATAAAGTATATGTTCACCTTACTAATCTAGAACAAGATTTTGATGTACCACACGGTTTAGCAATAATGGGTGCTCGAAATGCTGAACTTCTAGTTATGCCTGGGCAAACAGAAACGATGTACTGGGAGCCACAGAAAGAAGGAGTCTTTCCATTCTATTGTACAGATTTTTGTTCAGCATTGCACCAAGAGATGCAAGGATACATCCGAGTATCACCTAAAGGTTCTAATGTACCTCTCAAATGGAGCATGGGCCTACCTGATGAAGAAGAAGGCGAATAACAATCCTTTCAATGTAATAATATAGAACTGGCATCTTGCCGATGATCTTTCGCAGATGCCAGTTCTTATTTTATACAAATCAATATTAAATATCTTATTGTAATGAGATTACCAAGAATACTCATGTTGTTGGCAGGCATTCTTATGATGACACTATTCATCTGGCCAATGTGGAAAATCACTTTGCTAGCACCACAATATCCTGATGGAGTACAGATGCACATCCATATCAATAAAATTGGTGGCTCAACGCCAGGAACCTTGCAAAATGTGAATATTCTCAACCATTATATTGGTATGAAAAAGATTTTACCAGAATCAATCCCTGAATTAAAGTATATGCCTCCGATTGTCATCTTTTTTATATTGACAGCATTCTTGATAGCATGGCTTGATAAGAAGTGGATGTATTGGACTTGGACTATTTCATTAATAATCATTTTAAGTATTGGGCTCTATGATTTTTACCTTTGGGAATATGACTACGGTCACTCATTGGACCCAAAAGCACCTATGAAATTTGAAGGTGAATCCTTCCAACCTCCATTAATTGGACGAAAAGAAATTATTAACTTTACGGCGATATCTATGCCACATATTGCAGGTTATTTTCTTGGTATAGCTACATTTTTTGGAATTGCAGCAACATACCTAAAGTCTAAAAAATCTAAACTAAGCACATAATGAAGTATCTAGCCATAGCAATAATATTCTTATTTAGCTTGACTTCTTGTGATATCAAACCTGAGCCAATCAACTATAATCATGATGAATGTGCTTACTGTAAAATGAAAATATCTGATGTTAGATTTGGAGCAGAGATGGTGACCAGCAAAGGCAAGATTTATAAATATGATTCTGCGGAATGCTTAGTTCGTACCTACATTGAGAATAGTAATCCAGATTATAAGTTTGTGATAGTGACGGATTATGCTCGACCTCATACATTAATAGACGCAAAAACAGCTTCCTATCTAATAAGCGAGAATCAACCAAGTCCTATGGGGGGCAATCTCAGTGCATATGAACACAAAGATCATGGAGAAATTGCCATGGATGAAAAAAGTGGTAAACTTGTTACTTTCCAAGAACTACTGGATGAATACAGATCAATCTATCAATGAAAGTAATTTTATTTTTCATATTGTCTTTTATCAGTCAATCAGTTCATGCAAGCACACTTGATGTGTGTTCTACTTGCACGTACATGGACATTGAGTCAGCTTACAGTAAATGTATGGTTGGTGATACGATGTTGATTAAGCATGGTGAGTATAAGATCGAGAACTGGATCATTGATAAAGCCATTATAGTAAAAGGTGAGTCTGGTGCGCATCTCATATCAGCAAGTGGAGATGAAATCATCACAGTAACCTCAAATGATGTTACCATTGAAGGACTTACGTTTTCTGGAGTTACAACCAATTATCTCAAAGAAAATGCAGCTATCCGTATCAGAAAAAGTCGAAGATTCTTGATTCTTGATAATAAGATCAACGATTGCTTTTTTGCAATATATCTTGAGAAAGCAAAGCAAGGCTCAGTCATTAACAACTTGATAGATGGAGATGCGAGTTCAGACGCAGCATCCGGCAATGGAATACATGCTTGGCATTGTGACAAACTTAAAATAATAAATAATGAAATACTACATCATCGTGACGGGATCTACTTAGAATTTGTCAATAATAGTGATGTAGATAAAAATCATAGTCACCTCAATAATCGGTACGGGCTTCACTACATGTTTAGCAATGATGATACGTATACTGAGAATGTAATAGAGAGAAATGGGGTAGGGGTAGCAGTTATGTTTTCTCGACGAATCACTATGAAAAACAACACATTTGCTTATAATTGGGGCCATGCTGCATATGGTCTTCTACTTAAAGAAATCTATGATGCAGAGATAATAGACAATCATTTCATTGAGAACACAGTTGGCATTTTTGTCGAGGGGTCCAATAGGATTAATTATCTTCGGAATGAATTCAGACGTAATGGCTGGGCTATTAAGTTTTCTGGCGGCTGTGATGCAAATGTCATAAAATACAACAATTTTCTATATAATTCTATCGACCTGGTCGTGTCTAGCAAATTGAGCAACAATACTTTTAACGATAACTACTGGAGTGAATATACAGGTTATGACCTCGACAAAGATGGTGTGGGTGACATACCACATTACCCTGTAAAACTCTACTCTTACATTCACCAGCAAGTCCCTGAGTCAGTTGTCTTGATGAGAAGTCTGTTTGTAGATATCATTAATTATGCAGAAAAGGTTAGTCCCGTATTTACACCAAAAGACGTGATGGATAAAACTCCCAAAATGAAGCAACTATGATCACGATAACAAACCTAAATAAGTCGTACAAAAAGAATCATGTGCTGCGAGATATTAATTTAGAATTACCACAATCGGGTATAGTAGCTTTGCTTGGCCCCAATGGTTCAGGCAAGACGACCCTACTTAAATGCTTTCTTGGTATGGTGCTGGCTGACAGTGGTGATCTAGTATTCGATGGAAGATCAGTATTGGGTCAATATGAGTACAGAGCCAAAGTGAGTTACCTCTCTCAGATAGCTAGATTTCCAGAAAATCTTACTGCCAGAGAACTTATCTCCTTGATGAAGGAAATCAAACCTGGAGAAACAAGAGAAGCCAACTTCATCAAAGTATTCAATCTAGAAAAAGAACTGGATAAGAAGATGGGCAGCCTTTCAGGAGGAACTAGGCAGAAGGTCAATATCACCTTAGCCCTAATGCATGATGATCCTTTGATCATTCTCGATGAACCAAGTACTGGACTAGATCCACTCTCATTGCAAGAGCTCAAGAAATTTATACTTAAAGAAAGAGAAAGAGGAAAACTCATACTCATAACAACGCATATACTCAGTCTAGCGGAAGACTTAGCAGATGACATCCTCTTCCTTCTTGAAGGTGATATTTACTTCAATGGAAGTCTCAAAGATTTACTCAATGACCAAGGAGAAAATAACTTAGAGAATGCAATAGCACATATCCTCAGATCTACTAAAGAATATAGTCATGCTTAAGATATTAAAGTACAGTTTTTATGAGATGATCAGGAGCAGGTGGGTATTTATCTACACTGGTTTTTACTTGTTGGCTACGATTGCACTCTTGCTATTGAGTAATGACCTCTCCAAAGTATTGATTAGTATGACGAATATCACACTCATATTGACACCGCTCATTGGAATACTCTTTGGGACTATTTATTATTACAATTCAAAAGAGTTTATTCAATTATTGATGGCACAAGCACTTTCTAGGTGGTCGATTTTTTCAGGAATGTATGCAGGTATGGTCATAGCGCTATGTCTTAGTATTTTGCTAGGTATTGGGTTGCCTTTTGTGTTCTATGGGATTATGGTTTCGCCTGATTTGCCTATATTCTTATTGCTCATAACGATGGGTTGTGCATTGTCCATTATCTTTTCCTTGATCGCTTTTTTGATCGCGATGAAGTTTGATGACAAGGTCAAAGGCCTTAGTATATCAATCTTTGTGTGGTTATTCTTTGCTATTGTTTATGATGGAATATTTCTGCTCTTACTACTTGGTCTCAAGGACTATCCGCTGGATAAGTTGACTATATCAATGTTAGTGCTTAATCCGATTGATCTCAGTCGTATTCTCATTCTGATGAAACTAGATATGTCGGCAATGATGGGGTATACAGGAGCAGTATTGAGTAAGTTTTTGGGTAAAGAGACCGGGATTATTGTAGTATCGACATCTCTTCTATTTTGGATATTATTACCATTGTGGAGGTTGTTTAGTATAGGACAAAAGAAAGATTTATAAATAAGAATCACAAATAGAGATATCTTATAATTTCATGCTCATTCAGTCTTCATCGAATATAGAGCTAAACATTATAATAGCTACAAAAAAAGCCACCCCAAAGCTCTAAAGCTTGGAGTGGCTTTTCAAATTCATATAATTGGGTTTTGCCTTTAGAAACTCATGACATTCTTGCTAATCAATTATCACACTATATTATTTGTAAACCATTTGGAAAATCATTTTAAACGGGTTGCAATTTCTCCATTTCTACCGTTTTAGGAAATAAGATGTTGTTTTCTAAATGAATATGTTTGTGAAGATCATTTTCGAATTCTTCTAGCATCGAAAATGCTACAGTATAAGTACTACAAGCATCTGATGGGGGAGTGTAGTAGTTTGTCAGTTCTCTTATCTTTCTGAATCTCTCTCCTTCATTTTCATGTTCTAGCATCATTACACGAACTGGATTCTGTACTGTTCCAAAATGTGGTGGTGTGTTTGCAGTTTCATTAGCCATTTGCCTAGCATAAGGGAATAATATACTTTCCTCTTTTTTCATGTGTTGAATTAGATCTGATGCAGCTCCTTGAAATAGAGAATAAATTTCATACAATTCAGGATGCTTCTCACCATGAACAGCTTGAATTTTGTTCAAGTATTGCAATAATTCTGGTACTTTGTCATTGACATATTTGTGATGTATCCGCTCTATGTAATCTGCCAGTAGATCGATAGGCCAAGCATTAAAGTTTATATTTTCTTGGCTGGTTGATCCTGATATATTTTCCAAATCATACAGCACTTTATCTATATCAATATTCTTAGTTTTTGCGGCCTCATCAATATTTCTATTGCCATTGCAGCAGAAATCTATTTTGTAATTTTTAAATACTGATGCAGTACGAAAATCATCAGCTACTACCTGTCCTATGATACTGTTTGCTTTATATTTCATGGTCCATTTTTTTGATTAAATATGCTCCAAAGATACAATTAATTTAAATAAAAGACTATTTAGTCTTTTATTAATTCTATCTTTATTACTACCTTTTAGCCATGGTTAGTGATTTAGTTGGCTATGGATAAAGTAAGTGAGATCTGAGTTGTACCTGAAGCTATGACAGGATGGCAAAATTTAATAAATAACATGTATGAAAACTTTCACTGGAAAGCAATTTGAAATTAATGAATTAGATCGATCTATTTTAGAGGAAGATCCTTTTATGCAATTTGAAAAATGGTATAAAGAAGCTGGTGCATCGGGAATAGAAGAACCAAATACTATGAGTCTCGCTACAGCTACTTCTAGTGGTTTTCCATCAGTTAGAAGTGTGTATTTAAAGTATTTTGATGCAAGAGGCTTCGTGTTCTTTACAAATTATACAAGCCAAAAAGCTTTCGAAATAGAAGAAAATCCTAATGTTGAAATTCTGTTTTATTGGATGGCAATGGAAAGGCAAATTCGAGTAAAAGGTAAATGTGAAAAAGTATCAAAACTAGAATCTTTAAAATACTTTGCCTCTCGTCCAAGAGATAGCCAATTGGGCGCTTGGTGTTCTAATCAAAGTGCAACCATATCATCTCGAAGTATTTTGATCCAAAAATTCGATGAGATGAAGCGAAAATTCAAAAATGGGGAGGTGCCTTTACCTGACTCTTGGGGAGGTTATAGGATTATACCGGAAATGTTTGAATTTTGGCAAGGGCGTAAAAATAGATTACATGACAGATTTCAGTACCAAAGACTTGAGAATGAGGAATTGTGGAATATTGTTAGATTAGCGCCTTAGGAATGATATTATCCTAATTGAGCAAGTAGGGTATTATCATACGATTCCGTTTCTAACAATACACATAATAGTTATTCAAAATGAATCGAATCGTTAGCCTGTTTTTTTTACTCGCTTTTAGCCTACAATCAAAAGCGCAATCAAGTATCCAATCCCATATGATGGGTCATAGTTTGATGGATCATTCGTCCTCTACCCAACAGACCAAAATTGCATATTGGATCAATCAACTTGCATTAGAAGACAGTAATGTATATGAATCAGCGGGTCAGTTTGGTGACATTTGGCAATTTGCAGATTTCAATCCAATTTCACAATGGGGATCCCCAAGTGTGCCATCCTCATGGGACGAAGATTTCGAAACATATGCAGAAGCGGATCTCAATAATTTCATATTTACTATATTCAATTATGTACAGGATTTACCCCCTGATGTAGTTTATTATACCTCGCCTTCTTCTGTGCTGACAGCGAGTGAAAGATTAGTAGATTCTGTAAAGCTTTATCAAGGTGACAATGATATTTTCATCTACGAAAACTGGCCTGACATGGGTCCATTTGCTGATGAAAATCCATTCAATCCTACAACACAAGAATTTGATGATTATAATGCCTATACATTAGGTGATTTTCATGATTGGTGGATAGACCTTCATGATCTTATCCTAGCATCACGCCCAACCTATAATATCAGAATGATCCCTGTAGGTCCTATGATTGCAGAGATGTTGGGGACAGCACCTTATAATGCCATACATGCAAATCAGCTTTACGAAGATAATGCACCGCATGGGCGAGAGACTATCTACTTCTTGGCAGGGTTGGCTACATATATGGCAATCTATGGAGAAAAAGCCCCATCTACTTACACTCCTCCGAAAACTGTCCTTCCTGAGATCGTCAATAATTATACAACTATAGTCGACGATTTCTGGGATTATATGGTCGCATTCAATGATGATAATGGAGATAATCGAGTATTCGTAAATACATCTAACCCACCAGAAGATGCCGACGGTGATGGCGTGAATGATCCGCAGGATAATTGTGTCAATATAGCCAACCCTAACCAAGCTGACTATGACAATGATGGAATCGGAGACTTGTGCGATACTCCTGAAAACAAGGTTATAATTGATCAAGGGGTGTTGTATCAAGATGATGCCGAAGGGATTTTGCTAAAAGGTAGAAATGGAAATTGCTATCTACTTTATATGGATGGAAATGGGCAGATGATTACAGAGGAGCGACCTTGTCCTGAATAAATGTACCTAATAGATTAGGAATATTGATGGTTTATTAAAATGAGTACTTATTTTCAAATTTTCACCACTTTCCTATTCAATGATCCTTGGTCGAAATCTATTTTTAAAAAGTAGACACCTGACGCAAGGCCATTTAAATTTGCGTCTTTTCCAAACTGAAAGGTTCTTACTTGTTGACCGTGAATATTGATCACTGAAACAAGCTTGTAAGGTGCTTCGGTTTTAATTTGGAAGTAATCGTATATAGGATTTGGTGATATTGTGAGTTCTGGTTCAATTGATATTAAGCCATCACTGAGCCCATCACATTCACCATCTGGTATCTCTGTGTAGTTAAATTGATTTGAAAAGAAACAACGGAATGATTCAGGTTCTCCTGATAATAACTGAGCCAATCCTTTTCTCATGAAGCCTCCCGTGGGGCCAACTCCTTCTATTATTTCGGTTATCCAATTTCCAATTTGTTCACCATCTACTTCTCTAACAATTGGACCAACTTGCCAACGCCGTAACTCAATACCTGTGGATGCAATTACTGTATCTATACCTGTTATTTCATACTTATATGGATTTATTATTGGTTCAATGCCTCCGTTACTACTTATATCGTAAAGGTTTGCATTTTCTGGAAGATTGTAAGTAACTGTATCTCCAATTTCTAAGTCATGTGAAAAATTGAACAACAATTTATAATTGCCATTTTCATCAATGAAATATACTCTATTATCTTCTGATGTTAGCAAAACTTGAGACTCTTCAATAGGGTTCTTATCTTCATCGAGTAGCTCCATTACTTGAAAATACCCGGAATTGGTTATAGTATCCTTTTCTATTATGATTTGAGCGACTTCAGATGATTGAGGTAAACCCCATTTGCCAAAAAACCATTGAGAACCATTTTGGATGTAAGCATTGCCATAGAATTTTTCACATTGATCATCAGAAGTAAATTTTATGGTTTGGCCATCAGGATATGTAACACACCTTAAGTTTCCAGCACCTGGATCACAAGCTCCATATTGAGGTAATAAGAAGCCAATAGAACCTACGTGCTCTATGAAAGTTAAGTTCCACTCAACCCCGTTGTTTTCTTCTGAAAGACTACAATATTGGGTGTAAAGTGTCACTCCGTCCACAATAGTTTCACCTATAGAATCAATGACAATCTCCAAGGAGTCATTTTCATAACCCACATAGTTTTTTATACGATAAGATTCTCCAGGAAGCAGATTGAAATCATAAACTAACCCTTCTGAACCTTCAATAATCATGTAATACTTTCTGTCTTCTATTCTAAGATGACTAGCGGAAGGACCACAAGAGCTAAAATTATCAAATACAAAATATGTTTTTCCGTCTATGATTTCTTCTCCTGTAATAATATATTCACCAGTAAGTTTCTCTCCTGGGAAAGGATTGATACTGTAATTTGAATATGTCCATATTGTGCCAATCCCTATTTCTTGTGAGAAAATTGATATAGAAATAAAAAGGAATAGAAGTGTGAAATTAATTTTCATGATGTAATAGTTTAATAGAAAGATTCTGGTATTGAATATACGATTAATCTTTATAAAAGGTTAGTTTTTAAGATGATAGGAGTAAGACCTAAATAATGAGATGTATCTTAAAGAAAATATACCTTAACCATGTATATTTAGCCTAAAGCACAAAATCAACCACCATGAAAAAGATTATCCTCCGTCTAATATTGCTAGGTCTAATTTTGTTTGGACTATTTGTAGCAAACAAAAAATATAACCAATATAAAAAAGAGCAACGATATGAAGAATATCTTAAAAATATTGTAGATACATCATCTCCCACAGTTACGGTTTTAAAAGATTCTATTCTTATAGGGTATCAAAATGATAAGAGAACGATCCATATCTATGTGCCACCAGAATATGATGCAGACAGTACAAGTCGATATCCTGTGATTTACATGATGGATGGTGAATCATCATTCAATGACATGGCAAATATGGCTCCTGAATGGGAAATAGATGAGGTGATCAATCAAGCTTCTTCAGAGGGTAAACAAACATCCATAGTTATAGGTATAGAGCAAGCCGAAAATAGAGATGCAGAATACACACCTTTTATAAATGAAGATATTCCTGATGCACATGGAGCCGAATTCTCAAAATGGGTGACAACTGATCTGAAAAATATAATTGATGCAAATTATAGGACAAAAGTAGAACCAGAATCAACATCAATAGGTGGTATCTCAAGAAGTGGGATGATGGCATATTATATGTTGATGGCGCACCCTGATGTATTTGGGAACGCTATTATCCAATCGCCTTCTATGTGGGTAGATCATGATCGTTTATTTGAGATGGAACTCACAAAACCTCAACTTGCAAACAAAAAAATATTTGTAAGTGTAGGAGAATATGAAGGTGGAATTATGATCCCTCATGCAAAAGAAGTTTATGAAAAATTCAAAGACCAAGGGTTAAAGGATGATCAATTGCAATTTGAAATGATCCTAGATGAAGCGCACTGGCATCCTACTTGGCGGAAATCTTTCGCTCTTGCATATCCATGGCTAATGGAGTGATGGAACAAGTGAATCGGTTAGTATCAAAAAGTATAAACAATTCGAAAAGAAGGGAAAAATTGTACTTCTATTCCGTCACAATCTTGCCTCCCACTATTTTCACAACAGCTCTACTTTGTAAAAATAGACTCTTGATAAATACATCAGAATTCACTTCTGGGCTAAACGGAGTAAATGCTGGAATTATCACTTCGTCTGAAGATGTAGGTATGATACCGCCTCCCCAGTTAAATTCATTTTTCCATTCAGTATTATCAACTCCTATCCATCCTCTTGCTGTTTTATGTTCTAAAGTAAATTGACCAAATGAACCTACAGTTAGATTTTGATCAAAAGTGATCGTTTTGTTTGGTTGATTAATAGAACTAGAAGTAGCAAGCTCGATCCAAGTGAGTCCAAAATCATTCTCAGGTCTTGAAGAAAGAGGGAAATCTGTGGCAGTACTATATGCTGTCAACAATCCCGTATCATCAAATGTCATCGATGTCAATGCGTCGAAAGTCTGGTTTGTTCCATAATTATTGATTACCCAATATGCTTTTGCAGTTGGTGAATCTCCAGGAATAACATCTGGTCTTTGATTGATTCTTGTTAAGACTAATTCACCATCAGGATATATGCCTGTAGCACCAAATTCAAGATCGATTCCTGTAATAGAATTGATAGTGGAAGCAGTCGTTACAATGTGAATATCACTTGTACCTCCTCCAATAGGAGCATCAGAAAGTATTCTTACAGTATTGCCTTGTAGAGTACTGTTGTTGTTATAAGTTGTCTTATCATAGATCTTACCATCTTCCTCATTGAACTGAAGATAGATCACTAAATCTTCATCAGATTCGAGAATGTCATCTTTGGTAAGGTGCCTTAGTGTTCTGATTTCATCTTGAGAAAGCACTCTATTCCAAATACACACTTCATCAATTTGTCCATCAAAAGTCCTACTTGATTGTGCGGAATCATTTCCGATTCTAGTTGGTGCATCAAATGCTTCAATTGAATGGTTGATCGTTCTTGTGTAAGCTACTCCATTAAGATAGATTGTCATTTGTGTAGGCTCGATGACCATTGCCACATGATTCCATTTATCTAACTCAATATAAGCGCCGCTAGACCATC
Organism: uncultured Saprospirales bacterium; assembly: GCA_913061325.1. Classification (GTDB taxonomy): domain Bacteria; phylum Bacteroidota; class Bacteroidia; order Chitinophagales; family Saprospiraceae; genus CAJXUU01. The sequence goes on from CAJXUU010000076.1 coordinate 13,743, forward strand.
CATATTCACCACCATTCCAGTGATATCTCAGTTCATTATCTGAAAGAATGCTCAACCCAGAAGTTGTAGATCCACCCCGACAAAAAAGAATTCCAGCCCAATCGTTTTGAGCTCCATCTGGTTTTACCCATGCGGACATAGTAATCGTATTGGTATTTAAGTTCAATGCAGGGATTTCAGCATAATCTCCTCCATTGCCTGGAAATTCTATCATCATTCCAGGAATAGTGTCTACTTCACAAGGCTTAATAGGTTTCACTTCAATAAATTCTGGTGCACCATTTGTTATGATTATTTGCTGATCACCATTGATGTTGCTTTCGCTGTGGTATGTGATTTCATTGCCAATAATTTCCTTTGACTTTGATTGTACAGCCCAAGAAGTACCTTCAGAATGCTCGCCTCGAGAATAAATGACAGCCGAAGATTGTCCACCTAATTGAGATATAAAATCAGTATCTGTGGTTGTAATTTTAATTGAGTCCAAATTTGCAAAACCTTCTCCCTCATCAGTAATACTATTGATGATCCAATATTGATTTGTGTATTGTTCATTTACATTTACTGTGTCTGGAGATACATCTAATCTTGAGACTACGATTTTTCCATCTGGATCGTCACAATCAGACAAGAATAATTTAGCACCAACCTCAGGAAGATCATATTCTGTAACATTAGGATCTAGCGTGATAATCGATGACGATCCACCGCCAATGGGCACACTACTAGTTACTAATTCTGAATCAGAGACAAGAACTCCATGTCGGATTCCAGCCATATCCTTGATTATGGACCCATTCATCGCATTATTAAATTGATAGTAAGCGATCAAATCTGGGTCATTTTCTATTTCTTCTCCTTTTGTTATGTGTTTGAGCCTGTATATGTCATCATCTGATAGGGCTTTGGTCCATATAGTTACCTCATCTATCTCTCCTTTAAAAGATTTCGAATAGTGACCATATGCAACGTGTAGATCAGTGATGTTTCCAGGTTGCAATGTTTTATTATGCACGTATTTTTGATCATTGAGATACATTGTAGCACTTGTAGGTGTAATTACCAATGCAACATAACTCCATTCATCTTGGGGTATAGTCATCCCACTATTACTGCCCCAGTTGTCAGCATTTCCTGGCCATTTGTACCATAATTTACTTCCAAAATAATCATAGACAAGGCCTTCTGTATAATCACAATGAGCACACCAATCACCACTAGAAACCAATGCTGAATAAGCTTGTTGTGCTCCTATTGGCTTCCACCAGCCTGTTACAGTAAAGTGAGTTATGTCATTTAAATTTGCATCTCTTATGACCACAGATTCACCATTGGCTGTTGTTTTTAATGATTTTCCTGCTACAGTTTCGGGAGCACATATATCAGTTAGATTTACAAAATTGATAACTGTTCTAGTGTCGCTTGCTCCATTGGCATCAGTTACTGTAAGTGTAACATCATAGGTTCCTAGATTACCAAATACAACTTTAGGATTTCTAGCTGTAACATCACTAATATATTCTGGTGCAGGAGATATTGACCATAGCCATGTAGCACCTGCTTGATTAAGAATAGAATAACTTTCTAAATAACTTGTATCTCTTGCACAGATAACATCTGCATTATTAATCATTGGTATTGCTTGTACTTTACTAGGTCCTTCGAGCTGAGTCTCCCAAATACCTTTTGCACTTGCCATTCTAATCTTACCATCTCTATAAAATGGAAGGCTCATAAACCCAGTATGTTTCACTGGTAAACCATCGTTAAATGAATTCCAAGATCCAGCATCAATATCGTAGAAGAAGTAGTTGTCATTTGTCATTACATAAACCTTATCTCCGTCGGTCGATCCATGATAGATCATATCTTTAATGCCTTCATCAGCTATAGTGGTTCCATATTTATTGACCCAAGTACTTCCTCCATCTGTAGAACTAAAAATCTTATTTCCATTAGAAGAGGAATTTGAAGCTAGCCAGATTTCATCTTTGTTGAATGGATTTAATGTAAATGAAAGATTTCTCCAAGATCCACCAGTCAAAGGTGGTGCAGTCAATTCAGTGAAGGATTCGCCACCATCTGTGGATTTCAAAACTCTCCAGTCCCAATAACTTACGTATGCTATTGCATAGATATAATTAGGGTCATCTCTGCTAATCTCATATCGGCGAATTTCTCCAGGTAGAGCGGATATGGGGGTGAATGCATTTCCGCCATCTGTAGATCTGTATAGTTGGGTGTCTTTTCCTACGTATACAACATTTGCTTTATAAGGATGCCATTCTACCTCACTATATGAGAAGTGATAGTAGGCCTCTGTAGGCATCAATGATAAGTTTGCAATACTTTGGGCTCCTTGACTCAAGCTATCATTTATTCTTCTGGCACCAATGTCAGAATAGTATGTTTTTCGGTTATCGAGTTGGTTTACATATCCGGTAGAATTTTCAGCTCCTCCTAAGAAAAGCGTATTCCCGACTCCGTAGTTTTCGTGGAAAGCTGCATTCCCATTATGGTATCTTCCTCCTACCCAAATATCTTCATTCCATCCCTGACCAAATCCCCAGAAATCGCTGGCATACATACCGTCCATTCTAGTTTCCATGGTTTGACATTCATCATTTGAATAATTGAGTCCGCCATCCGATGCTATCCAGATGTCATTACCTACTACATCAATATCTTGTACATCTGCATGCATACTTAAGGATCTAGTTCCTCTGATATATTCGATGTTTTGACCTTTATTTCCTGTCTCACAAAACCAGATAGTACCAATCCACAATTTATCAGGATCGTTATGTGATACGTCAATATCAAAGTTGTACCATCCTTGATGATAACCACTCGAATATCCTCCAACGTACCAATTTGTATTCATATCGCTTCCCGAAGGGTAAGACCAAGTTCCATCTCCATCATCTATTGAAGCACCATCCACACCAGAATCGTTTTGCCATGTTTCGCCGATGTCTTCACTATAGTAAATTCCAATCCAACCATTATCTCCTTCTTTTCCAGAGGCTATGATTCCTGCATAGATTCTATCTGGATCAGCTGGAGTAACTCCGATTTTACATCCATAAACTGTTGAAGCATCCAAATCAGAAGGAACATAAAATCCGACATCTTTCAAAGTCCAGTTGTCTCCGCTGTCATACGATATTAGAATATCTGGACGTATAGCAACATCATTTTTTATTGATATGTACAATGTGTCGTTCGTGCCCGGCTTAGCTTCTACATCGAATACATATCCACTATATTTTGATGTCCAAGACACACCACTATCTGTACTCTTCAGTAATCCGCTTCTTGTAGCTGCATAAATTATTGATGTGTTTGAGTTATCTATATATAGTTGTTCAATATTTCCAACGGAGGTATAATGAAGATCCCATGTATTTCCTCCATCGATTGATTTATACAAAAGCTTACCATCAACCACATATACGATATCAGAATTATTTGGATCAACTTTGATCTCTTCTGGACTACCCATGGCATATGCTTCACTGACAGGATTCCAGTTAATACCTTTGTCTGTGGATTTATAAACACCGCCAGTCTCCATTCCTGCGTATACAATTGATGGATTAGATGGGGATACTCCTAGACAAAATACATTGGCTTGAGTGGGTCTTGATGATCCATCAGAATTGAGCGTTTTATCTGGCCCAATATTAATCCAAGAACTAGTATTCCTACTCGATTTTGATTCTGGGCCTCTTTTCTTTTTGGCTAATTTAAATACTTCTTCAGCGGAAGGAATTTGTACTTTCCCATTTTCGCCCACATGATTTTGAACTGCCTTGAGCCAATGTTTATAATTTTGGACATGGATGTTTTTCTCCCATTTCCTATTTCTATAGTATTCCTTTTTAAGTGATTCTATTTTTACAAAATTATCATCTTCAGTATACATCACTCTTGCCCATTCTGGAGTAGAAGAGTCTACCATCGGAATAGCCTTGAACCATTCAGGGTGATTGGGTTGAGGAAAAAATCGATCTGTACTTTGTGCAATTGATTGTATGGTGAAAAGAAGTAGTATTAAAAATACATTGTTAATTGTCTTCAAGATCCCTGTGTTTGTGTAAACGCTAAGTTAAGTAGATGGCTGTTAATATAGTAATGGATCTTGCTCAATAATGAAATTATATTAATTGTAGAAGTAAAATTTTTCAATTATCAAATTAAACTCATCAAATTACTATGATAGACTTTTGATGTCTTTTAGGCTTAAATAATAAACGGCACCTGCACGGTCAAATGATCAGTCACTATTCCAATAAATAATGTCAACTATAATACTCAATTAATTTCCTCATTTCAATATTTCATTATTTTTTGTTTGCTAATTATATCTTGATCCTCGACTATTATTTGCAAGAGATATATCCCACTATTAAGATTTCCGATGTCTATTCTATCTACATTCACCTTATCCATGATTACTGAACCAGTTACATCTAGTAATCGGATGTTGTACTTATTATCAGACTGTATATAGATCATATCCTGTGTTGGATTTGGGTATATTAATAAGTTGATGTTAGTATTTATATTGTCAATGTTTACTAAGCAGTCGCTATCAGTGTCACCTTCCATCGTCCAGCCCAATGAATTGATTAGATAGTCTCGTGATGTGATAGACTGTCCTGTAGAATATTGCATATTGGTAAGTAAGCCTAGATTTTTGTTTGTTGGAGTCGCTGTATTATTTGCCCATCCAATAAGAGTATTGGAGTAGTTCTCGCATGATAACCCTGATTCTTCTAGAAGTCCTTGATCAAAAGAAGTTATGAATTCTGCGCTTGGAGCAAAAGTCCATGTGCCAAGATTTTGGTTAAATTCAGAAGCGAAGGCAAACATTCCATTTAGCGAGGTTACATTTGATACATCCCAACTACTTAAATTTTGATTGAATTTTTTGGCTCCGGCAAACATTCTATCCATATTGTTTACCGACGCTATGTTCCACATACTTATATCTTGATTGAAATTTTGAGAGATTCCAAACATTCTTGCCATATTCTCAACACTAGAGACATTCCATTGATCCAGATTCTGATCAAAAGCAAAAGTGAAATCAAAAAGAGATTCCATGTTCTTGACATTAGACACATCCCAATTGTTGAAGGACTGATCAAAATCTCTTGCGGAATTAAACATATCCTCCATAGTTATTACAGAAGAGACATCCCAATTGTCAATAGGCTGGTCAAAGCGATTGGTACCTTCAAACATCATGGCCATATTGGTGACTTTCGAAACGTCCCAGTTATTAAGAGGTTGGTCGAAACTTGATGCATACCTAAACATACTCTCCATGCTTGTTACATTAGATACATCCCAATCTTCTATATTTTGATCAAATTTGTCATTGAAGCTGAATATTTCAGTCATGTCAGTTACTGATGATACATTCCAATTTCCAAGATCATGATTAAACTCTTCCATACCATTAAACATATTGTTCATACTTATGACTTGAGATACATCCCAGTTTCCGATAGGTTGATTAAAGTTCTCTGCATATGAAAATATGGATGACATATCATTGACTTTGCTCACATCCCAGTTGCCAATATTTTGATTGAATATAGTTGCAAAACTGAATGCAAATGACATGTCAGTTATATTACTCACATTCCAATCTCCGATATTGGAATTAAATGATCTTGCAAATCTTAGCATAGCTCTCATTGATGTGACATTATCTAGGATAGGAGCGTCAGTTGCTGTTGAATTTACATTTTCACATCCGTGAAATGCATTCGCCATACTTGACCATTCAATTCCACCCCATTGGTCAATATTTATGATCTTTTCCTTATCTCCTTCTTCATTAAAATATATTCTAGGAAAATCACCTCTCAAAGCAATGGTATAGGTGCCATCCGTCCCAAAATCATGTATTACACCTCCTGAAATCCCACTCTCATCATACACGCCATCATTGTCCCAATCTACCTCATAATCATAAGTCTCATCTGGATATGTGGGTATTGTCTGTCTCTTATACACATCTCCGAGCCCACGAGACAGGCAGAAATCTC
>CAJXUU010000077.1 GCA_913061325.1 uncultured Saprospirales bacterium
ATCTACACTATCCTCTTCGTCGGCAGCGTCAGATGTGTATAAGAGACAGCTATGACATCATTAATTAACACCTTCAACAATCCATCATTATCAGTACTTAACCAAACGTTTACTTCTCTATCTTCATAGGCAAAATTGAATATAATATTTGTTAAAAATATTTTCACGACATCATTACTAGGTTCATATATCAATGCTCCTTCACGTGTCAAAACAATCGTTTTATTATTAGTCACTAGAGCACCCCTATATCCGAAACAATCAATTTTGAAAATAATTGAAGAATCAATTTGAATCACCTCCTTTGATCGCCAGACGTAATAATTGTTTTCATTTACCCCTTTACTCGTTGCATTAAAATTAGCATAACATAAAATAGGTTGTAGATATTTCACATTCAAATTAGTAGCTAACTTATTAGATTTAATAGGTTTATTAGGTTGTATAAAATATATAATATTGCCAAGAGAATCAAAACCCAAGGCATGAAAACATTCATTATTTTTTTTAACTAACCCATTTTCATATTTATATAATTGATCACAATTCTTAGAGTCAAATAGAAAATCATCGTACTTAGTACTTTTTAATACCATATATGTATCAAATGAAGTATTCTCCACAACCACTCTCCCCTCTTCTATCCTGCAATACTGATTAGATGCATTACTAAATGTAACATGACCATCCTTACTAATTTCTACTTCAAGGATATCATTGTCTTTAAGCCTAGGATCAGTGAATTGCTTAAAAACAACTCCATCAAATGAAACCAATCCTTTCTCAGTTCCGATCCAGAGCAGCCCCGTACTGTCCTGAACTATCTCGTATATAGTATTACTCGGCAATCCATCATCCGTTGTATACTGATCATAATGCAAATCTTGAGTTACAGAAGTTAGCGGTATAATAAACAATAAGACATATATAAAACTCTTCACAAATTTCATTCAATAATTGACAATAGGCGTTCATAGCTAAATTGCGCGCACTCACTCATTTTAGCTGTTCTAGAATAATAAGATAGTTAATTTTATAATGAAATTAGAATATATGATTCCAAAATTAAAGTGCTGATTATACTTTTTCATGTTATCACGATAAGCAAACCAGCTTAATAACCAAAGAGGAAGACGGTTCTAAAAGACCGTCTTTTTTGTTTTAATACCAATTCTGTTTGAATAGGTTACTTTAGATTCCTTGAGAATTAATTTAAGCTCAAGGCAGAAAACACAGATCTAGCAATAGCAAAGGCGAGTATTTCTAACGATGAAATTAGAGTAATTGTCATGAATATATGTGATAATTTCAGACAGAAGTATTATAAAAAAAAGGGCCTAATCAATTAAGACTAGACCCATTATTATATTAATTAAGCATAAGCTTATTCTATTCTCCTCTTGCTTCAGCCATTACCGTTTCTACAACACTCTTAGGAGCAGGGTTGAAGTGTGCAAACTCCATAGTACTACTTGCTCTACCAGAAGTAATCGTTCTCAGGTCAGTAACATATCCGAACATTTCAGATAATGGAACTTCTGCTTCTATAGTTACAGCTCCTCCTTGTCTAGGCACTTGACCTTTTGGAAGACCTCTTCTTCTGTTCAAGTCACCAATAACTGATCCTGTATACTCCTCTGGAGTAACGATTGTCAATTTCATGATAGGTTCTAGCAATACTGGCTTACACTTTGCCGCTGCCGCTCTGAATCCTTCTTTCGCACAAAGCTCAAATGCAATAGGCTTACTATCCACTGCGTGAGTATTCCCATCATAAAGCTCAACTTTCATACTATCAATCTTGTATCCAGCAACGATACCATTGTTCATCATAGCAGTGAATCCCTTTACAATAGAAGGGAAAAATTCTTTAGGAATAGATCCACCTACAATTTTATTTACAAATTGAAGCTTTTTCTTACCTGATTTAAATTCATCAGAATCTAAAAATTCTTCATCAGCTGGGCTCAACCTGAATGACATCTGAGCAAATAGTCCAGATCCACCTGATTGCTTTTTCAACTTCTCAGTATGATCAACCAATACAGTCAACGCCTCTTTGTATGTTACTTGTGGAGCTCCTTGAGTACAATCGACCTTAAATTCTCTTCTTAATCTATCAATGATAATCTCCAAGTGAAGTTCCCCCATTCCTGAGATCACAGTCTGGTTTGTATCTTCATCATATTTCACTTTAAAAGTAGGATCCTCTTCAGCTAACTTTGATAATGCCATACCCAACTTATCCAAATCTTTCTGAGAGTTTGGCTCAATTGCAACACCGATTACTGGCTCAGGGAATACCATACTTTCTAATACGATAGGTGCTTTCGCATCACAAATCGTATCACCAGTTCTCAAATCCTTGAATCCTACACCAGCAGCAATATCTCCAGCTTCTACTCTTGGAATTGCATTCTGTTTATTTGAGTGCATTTGATAAAGCCTTGAAATTCTTTCTTTGTTACCTGATCTTGTATTTAAGATATAAGATCCTGCATCAAGTGACCCAGAGTAAACTCTAAAGAATGCTAACCTACCTACGAATGGATCAGTTGCAATCTTAAATGCCAATGCACAGAAAGGCTCATCTACAGATGGTTTTCTCAATTCTGGCTCATCTGTATCAGGATTAGTACCTGTTACAGCCTCAATATCTAAAGGAGACGGTAAATATGCACAAACTGCATCAAGTACTGCCTGAACTCCCTTGTTTTTGAATGCAGATCCACACATCATAGGTACAAACTTGTTATCAAGTACTGCTCCCCTTACTGCATCAATCATTTCTTGCTCTGTGATAGAAGCTGGATCTTCGAAGTATTTCTCCATCAAAGTCTCATCATATTCAGCTACAGCCTCCAACAACTTTTCTCTCCATTCTGCTACTATATCTACCAAATCCTCAGGCACAGGAATCTCCTTATATGTAGCACCCATATCATCTTCATTCCAAACGATGGCCTTACCCGTGATAAGATCAACCACTCCTTTGAATGTTTCTTCTGCTCCGATTGGAACTTGAAGAGGAATAGCTTCAGAACCTAATTTTTCTTTCACATCTTTTACCACGGTAAAGAAGTCAGCACCAGATCTATCCATTTTGTTAACGAATCCGATTCTTGGCACATTGTAGTTATCAGCCAATCTCCAGTTTGTCTCAGATTGTGGCTCTACACCAGAAACCGCACAGAATAAAAACACAAGACCATCAAGTACTCTCAAAGATCTATTCACCTCTACAGTAAAATCAACGTGACCAGGAGTATCAATAATATTCATTGGAAAATCTTGATCTTTCCAATTCCAATTGGTTTTAGTAGCTGCAGAAGTAATTGTAATACCTCTTTCTTGCTCTTGCTCCATCCAGTCCATAGTAGCCGCACCATCATGTACTTCCCCAATCTTGTGGCTCATACCTGTGTAGTATAGTACTCTTTCTGTTGTTGTTGTCTTACCCGCATCAATGTGCGCAGCAATACCAATATTTCTAGTGAATTTTAAATCTTTTGACATGATATCTATGTGTGATTATATATTTATATCTAAATGAAATAGGTTAGAAGAAAAAAATCCGCTAACCTATTTTATTATTATTTCTAAGTTACCGCAGAAAACACTTATTCAAAATCTAATAGTTATGAATGTAGAGCGTTTCGATGTGGTAGTAATGAACATTTTCTTTAAAGTACTAAACTCTGAAGTGGGCAAATGCTCTGTTAGATTCCGCCATTTTATGCGTATCTTCTTTTCGCTTCACCGCAGCTCCTTCATTTTTACTTGCTGCGATTAGCTCTGAAGCTAATTTTTCAGCCATTCCTTTACCAGATCTTGCTCTAGAGAATCTTACCAACCATTTCATTCCGATTGATAATTTTCTAGAAGCTCTGATTTCAGTAGGAATCTGGAACGTTGCTCCACCAATCCTTCTTGATCTTACTTCTACAGCAGGAGTAGTATTAACTAATGCATCTTTCCATACTTTATGCGGATCTTCTCCAGTACGCTCTTGAATCTTGTCCATTGCTTCGTAAAATAATCTAAAAGCTGTACTTTTCTTTCCAGCCCACATTAGGTTATTTACAAATTGAGTTACCATTATATCATTAAACCTTGGATCTGGCTGTATGACTCTCTTTTTTGGCTTTCTTTTTCTCATTTCTTATCTATTCTTGATAAATGGATATTATTATTTCTTAGGTCTCTTAGCGCCGTACTTAGATCTACTTTGAGTTCTATCAGCAACACCCGCTGTATCTAGAGCTCCTCTTACGATTGTATATCTTACCCCAGGTAAATCTTTCACTCTACCACCTCTAATCAATACGATTGAGTGCTCTTGTAGATTGTGACCTTCTCCAGGAATGTATGCGATAACTTCGATACCGTTTGTAAGTCTCACCTTAGCAACTTTCCTAAGTGCAGAGTTAGGCTTCTTAGGAGTTGTAGTATATACTCTTGTACATACTCCTCTTCTTTGAGGGCATGAGTCAAGAGCTCTTGATTTACTCTTTTCTACAATCTTCTTTCTTCCCTTCTTAACTAACTGATTAATAGTTGGCATATGCTACCTATTTTTATCTTTATTTACATTGAAAATTTTCGAGAAAGACTAGGCTTCCCCAAAAGCGAGTGCAAATGTAGGATTATTTTATTAGATAGACAACATGCTTTTGTGCATTTTTTCACTCTAGACCTTTATTTCTTATTGATTTGGTAGAAATCACCAAAATCCACCTTACACTTCGACCTCAAATATTCTAAACTACATGACTTGAAACATTCATCCTGTTGGCAATTTGACACATACTCAAAATATTATTTGCCAAATGCTATTATATATTACATTTCTATAATATGTTTAGAAAATAAACAAATATAATTTTTTATAATATGTTTTATATATTACAAATACTTTAATCTATTCTTCATTAATTTACTTTTATTGAAATAATAGATACTCAGCTATTTTGATGGATTTATTCACTTCTTTTGTCGATAATGAATCGGAATACAGAACAAAAGACTAATTTTATGTATTCTATTGGCAAAAGAAACATACAATGACAACAGTGAGACAGTATAGAATAGGTGGAAATCCAAATGGCGGTGGTGGTGGCCCATTTGGAATGATAGGATCAATTATAATGCTTGTTCTTGGACTTCTTCTTGCTTATATGGTAGTAAAGGGGGTATTTACATTACTATTTTGGTTATCACCCATTTTATTGATAGCTGGTGTAGCAATAGATCCAAACGGTGCACTTAATATTGGTAAATCCTTTATTGATATATCTAAGAAAAACCCACTTATACCAATTGGAATTGTAATATTATCAGCATTATGGTTTCCAGTTGTACCTGGTGTTATTGGTGCACTTACTGGCAGTTTTCTCCTTTCTAAGTACTTTGTAAAAAAGAAGATAAAAAAGGTATTCAACCAACATGCTCCTCAAGAAAGCGCTCCAGAATCTGAAGAATTCGTAGAATATGAAGAAGTAAATGAAGAGGAAGATTTCCTCACTTTACCTCCTGTCGAACCCAAAGTTGAACCTCAGAAAAAGTCGAATAATGAATATGACAATATGTTCTAACCATTGATATTTTAATATTTAATAACTCATCTAATCATACTTAATCTTGGAGATCGGATTATTCATATTTACAATCTGTGTCGCTTTTGGTTATGTAATGATGATTTCGAGGATACTATCTGGATGGATAAACACGCCAGAATGGATTATTCCAGACGATTATTCCCCTTCTACTCAAATAAGTATCATAATAGCAGCCAGAAACGAGGAAGAGCATATAAAAGCCTGTCTAGAGTCTATTTTAGAATGCGATTTTCCTACTAATTTATTAGATATAATTGTGATAGATGATGCAAGTACTGATGATACTTCCGCAACGGTATTGTCTATTCAAAATAAAATAATTCAACTTTTTCATTCTGATCAAAACATAGGTAAAAAAGGAGCACTATCCTTGGGCATTCACAACTCAAAAGGAGATTTAATCATTACAACCGATGCAGATAGTATAGTTAATCCCAATTGGCTCAATTCTATAGTAAGTTACTATGAAAAAACCAATGCGAGACTCATTGCTGCACCAATTCAATATGATATTGACAAAACTCTAATTCAGCGATTCCAATATATAGATGGCATCAATAATATGGCCGTTACTGCAAATGGTATTTATAAAAAGTCTTACTTTATGGCAAATGGTGCCAATCTAGTATATGAGAAGTCACTATTCTATGAGTTAAATGGATTTGAAGAAAGTAAACAACTAGCCTCTGGAGATGATATGCACATGATACAATCAGCTGCGATACTAGACTCATCATCCATTCGATATTTAAAATCAAAAGATGCTATAGTCTTTACTAACCCAGAAACCAATTTAAGCAATCTAATCGATCAGAGAAAAAGATGGGCAACTAAAACCAAGAGCTATAGCGATAAAAGAATCATGAAGATTCAAGGCTATGTGTTTTTCTTTTCTTTGCTTTTAGTTTTAAATTTATGCCTATCTTTTATTGGATTTGGTCTTAGTTTCTCCGGATTCCTATTTGGCCTATTTATAAAGTTGACTATTGATTTCATGTATCTGACCAAACTACAGGAATATTTCGAATCTAAACATGCTTTAAAGTCGTTTTTACCCGCTTCATTTATGTTTCTAGGCTATATTTTAATAGCCGGATGTTGGGCGTTGTTTCCATCCTCATACAAATGGAAAGGCAGGGATGTAACCTAGCCAGTTAAAATTCTCCACCACCTTCACCCCCTTGATATCCACCTCTCTTTGGTCGCTCTTTCTTCTTGTTGATTCGATAATTCACGGTAGCTGTAAGTGTCCTTGGCCTCCATTGAAAATCACTTTCTTCATAGAAATCATCAGCAATAAATTCACCCCTTCGCTTCCTATTATTGAATACATCTTGAACAGAAAGAGTAAAAGTCAAGTCAGGTGTAAAATCCTTTGAAAAAGCTACACTCAATGAAGTTATTGACTTTCTGTTGCCTTGCAAAGTTTCTCTAGGTGCGCGATAGTTTAATCTTAGCTGTAAGTCAGCGTTCTTCCAAAAAGAGATTCTCGAGTTAAGCCTTGACGTCCAAGCGTAATTATCTACATTAAAATCCTGTCCTGCATCGGAAGTCCCTTTTGTTATAAACCTAAATCCATTTATACTTCCATCTAATCTCAACCATTTAATTCCAGTATATGCGAATAAAAATTCAAACCCCATATTTTCTCCTGTCCCAACGTTTTCTGGTCTCCTAACAGTTGTTTGATTTTCTACATCTTGGGTTTGTACTCTTTGGATATTATCACTTGTATATCTGTAATAAATAGAAGATCCTATATTTCCATTCTCCCAATATTTTAAATGACCTATTTCGTAACTATCAGTAAATTCTGGATTCAGGTCTGGATTACCACTAAAGAAATTCCTCCTATCTGTAAACGTAAAAAACGGATTTAGGTCCCAAAATCTTGGTCTTCTTATTCTTCTACTGTAGCTCGCTTGAAAAGAATTTTCTCCTGCCATTTTATATGAAACAAATCCACTTGGAAAGAAATTTATATAATCCCTGTCATTCAATTCATTAGTCTGAATGAGTTCTGTTCTGATATGAGAATACTCAGCTCTAGCTCCTATCTGAAAGGAAATTTTTTCGAAATCCTTACCTATATTAGCATATCCACCTAGTACGTCTTCATCGTAAATAAAATCATTTGACAATCCTTCTTCTGTAAACCAAATCATATCTTCGGGAGAAGCTATAGTAGTGCCAAAAGTTTCAACTAAAAAATTATTTGAAATCTGTCTAAATGTTCCTAGTGCCCCCATTTCCGACTTGAAGCCATTATCAAATGGTTTTGAATAATCCAACTGGAATCTCCATTGACGCTGCCCCTCTTCATTTGCTGACCTCTGCAGAAGCAATGCATCATTTACTAAGAGATCATTTTGATAAAGCGATTCTCTAAAAAATGAAGACTCCTCCTCATCATTACTTTGAAAACTTACGTCAGCGGTTAACTTATGTCCTTTATCTTTGAATTTTTTATCATACCTAAGGCTATACTCTAATGTGGGTTCAAGTTCATTTTCAGTATCCGTTCTTAATATATATTGATCGAAAAAATCATTCGTAGGTCTCGTCAATAGCTCTCCTGATGGAAAATCAGCATCTCGGTACTCAACATAATTGTTATTATTATCTTCCCCATATCTATATAAAAAGGCCGCTGTCAATACTTCATTATCGCTCAATAGATAATCACTACCGAACCTAAAACTATGATCTTCTCCAGACCTTTCTCTAACTTGCTTTTGGAGTGAAACTTTCGTTATGTCCTCTAAATAAAATTCTTGGTACCTGTTTCCATTCGAATCTCCGGTACGTTTCCGATAACTGTAATTCAAGAAAAAATTGAACTTATCTTGTCTATAATTAAGATTTGCCCCAGCGCCATATTGTAAGGGAGCACCGCCTGTTAATTCAAACGAACCATTAAAACCTTTTGCTCGATCTTTCTTTAAGATAATATTAATGATACCTGCCATTCCTTCAGCTTCGAATTTCGACGAAGGGTTGGTAATTACCTCTACTCTCTCTATCATACTTGCATTAATAGTCCTTAGACCATCGGTTCCATTGAGACCTATGAGACCAGATGGACGCCCATTGATTAAGATTCTTACATTTTCACTACCTCTAAGGCTTACTTCTCCTTCTACTCCTACTGTGACAGACGGTATGTTATCAAGTACGTCAGAAGCATTGCCTCCTCTAGAAGCTAAATCTTTTCCAACATTAAAGATTCTCTTATCCAAAGAAAACTGCAGTTCACTTTTCTCAGCCCTTACTACAACTTCATCAAGATTTACTCCTCCCACAGACATTACGATTTGTCCCATATCAATAAATGGTTTTCCTTTTTCAGGAATAATATTATCTATAACCAGAGACTCGTATCCAATAAACTCTACCTCGGCATACATTGGACCAACAGGTTTAACACTAAAAGAAAATGACCCATCCGCCTCGGATATCCCTCCAGTGAGAAGTGAAGAGTCCTTTTTCGCAAAAATCGAAATAGTAGCGAATTCTAATGCAGCTTGGGACGATTGATCAACAACTTGCCCTTTGATCAAAGTCATCGCAGGTCTTCCTTGTCCACGATTTGGCCTTTGAGCCAATGAGAAATTGACAAATAAAAAACAAGACAATAATGTATATATAAGTTTCATAGAATTCATGATAGTATTAGATATTGAAGTTTCTCCCTTCAAAAGAAATATAACTACTAAATTGTTGCAACAATTGATCTTTATTTCAAGAATTAATGTCAAGAAAGAACCTTTCTTTAGACAAGGATGTAGCACCAATTTTTTTATAAAATTTTATTGCCCTCTCGTTAAAGTCAGGCGTTTGCCATTGAATGCCTGTGATATCATTTTCTTTTCCAAATTTCTTCATTTCATTTACCAAGGCTACGCCTATTCCATTACTCCGATATTTATCATCTAAAAACAAACAATCCATATAAAGGTACTCGGCGGCATTCCAAGTAGAATATTGTTTCATCCAAGTGATATAACCTACATAGTCTCCATCAACAACAGCAACTCTACATTGCAACTTAGGTTCGTTGCCAAATATATCTTTCGACAACCTTTCTTGCTTTCCTTTAGAATCATATTCGCATTTCTCAAATAAAGCATGTGCTGCACAAAGAGAAACTAATTGATTCATCTCCTCTTTTTTAGGATGCTTAATAATGTATTTCATAGAATAAAATTTAGAATAAGAATCATTTTAGATTTCAACAATAAAAAACGGGCTTATCAACCCTATTAAGGAATGAATCACTAATAAAGTTACATTCTTCTGCTTGATATTTTTCCCTTTTTCCGCGTTAAAAAGCCTCGCCTATGCGATGCATAGCCTACGTTTTTTGCCTTGAAGAATGAATAAATATCAGCACATAAAAACGTACTTTTATTAATGCATCATTCCTAAGATCAAGAAGCCCATTATTGTATTTTTATAATTGCCAATAACTAGTCAAGAGGTAGTCTTCTCTTAACCATTGTCAATATAGTAGCTATAGCAACTGTCTCTCCTGTCTCATCATAGACATCTACTAAAAACTTAACGATTCCTTTCGGAATATCATCTTCCTCTCTTTTTTCTTGAGCGATTTTTTCCTTTGCCGTGAATCTTACACCAATAGTCATTCCAGCATATACTGGTTTGGTAAATCTGCACTCATCTAATCCGTAATTAAGCAATACTGGACCTTTTGCAGCATGCACAAATAAACCTGCAGCTGCACTTAGAATGAAATATCCATGTGCAACACGTTGTTCGAAGATCGTTCCTTCCAAAGATGTAACATCAGTATGCGCGTAAAAATGATCCCAACTCACATTCGCAAAATTTACAATGTCCGCCTCCGTTATGGTACGTTTTGCTGTTATAACGGTATCTCCAACTTCAATATCCTCAAAATGCTTTGTAAATGGATGTGCTCCACCCTCGTTATATTTAGCACCATATTGATATTGACCTGTGATTTCAGTCAATGTTGTCGGGCTTCCTTGAACAGCACACCGTTGCATGTAATGATTAACACCTCTCATTCCCCCCATTTCTTCACCTCCACCTGCACGCCCTGGGCCTCCATGTACTAGTAATGGCATAGGAGATCCGTGACCAGTACTTTCAGGAGCAGATTCTCTATTGAGTACTAATATTCTACCGTGATGGCTTGCAGCTCCTAATACAAATTCACGAGCTGTTTTATCGTCATTGGTAGCAATAGAACACACCAATGATCCTTTGCCCATTTTAGCCAACTCTATGGCTTCATCTACATTTTTATAGGGCATTAATGTACTTGCAGGACCAAATGCTTCAATATCATGCACATCTGTATTCTCAAATGGCTTGTCTTGTCTCATTAAAATTGGGCCCATGTACGATCCCGCTTTATTTGTACCATCTACAAGCATCACTTCGTCCAAGTCACCAAATACTATTTGTGAAGTTTCTAATAGTTGTTCTATTCTTTCTCGCACTTCTATTACTTGTTGAGGACCCGCAAGTGACCCCATGCGCACGCCCTCTACTCTTGGATCACCTATTGTCGTTTTAGCGAGTGCTTTTCCTAATTGTATTTGTACATCTTCTATGAGATTTTCAGGAACCATTATTCTCCTAATTGCTGTACATTTCTGACCACATTTGGTTGTCATTTCTCTTCTTACTTCTTTAAGGAAAAGGTCAAATTCATCCGTTCCAGGTGCTGCATCTTGTCCTAAGATCATACAGTTAAGTGAATCTGCTTCCATATTGAAAGGTACAGCTTCATTGATAATTTGAGGCGTCGCTTTTAGCATCCTTCCCGTTGTCGCAGAACCCGTAAATGTAACCACATCTTGGCTGGTTACATGATCCAAAATCCCTCTTGCACTCCCACTTATTAATTGCAATGCTCCTTCTGGTAAAATTCCTGAAGCGATTATATCTTTCACCATTGCTTCAGTAAGAAACGATGTCAAAGTCGCTGGCTTAACAATTGCCGGCATACCTGCCAACCAATTTACTGCACACTTTTCTAACATACCCCAAATTGGGAAGTTAAATGCATTAATGTGTACAGCTACGCCCTCTTTTGGTACCATGATGTGATGGCCCACAAATTGTCCACCTTTTGATAATGGAGCCATTTCACCATCTACATAATAGGGTTGATCAGGAAACTTCTTTCTCAAGCTTGCATTGGCAAACAAATTACCAATTCCACCTTCTATATCAACCCAACTATCACTTTTAGTTGCTCCTGTTTGATAACTTACCGAGTAATAACTTTTTCGTTTTTCATGAAGATACAATGCAAGCGACTTGATCATTCTTCCTCTTTGCTGGAATGTCATTTTTCTTAACGAATGACCGCCAGTCTTTCTCCCATATTCCAGCATATCAGCCCAATCAAGACCTTTACTCGTAGCATAACCTATAATTTCACCATTCGCTCCATCTATCAAAGCTTGTCCATCTCCATCTCCAGTTACCCAGTTGCCCAGTGCGTAGTTTTTTATCTTCATATTGATTATTTTTTTGATTAGGTGGCGTGAAGATAATAGCATTGATCGAATGAATGAATTTTTGAATGCTTGAATATTTGGAATGATATCTTACTGACAACATATTGTTCCATTTTCAAATTATTACTTTTGCAATTCTTAACCAAAGAAAAACATATGCCAGTATTAGGAGTATTAGGTGCAGGAGCGATGGGCTCAGGTATAGCACAAGTAGCTGCAACCCATGGATGGGAAGTCCAACTCATAGATATAAATGAAGAGGCAACTGTAACCGCTCGAAATAAGCTTCAAAAAATCCTCAATCGTCAAGTTGAAAAAGGTCGAATGTCAGATATCGAAGTAAAAGGTATCATGGGGAGAATTTATTTTGGTAGTTCGATGACAGCATTTGAAACGGCAGACCTTGTTATAGAGGCTATAGTTGAGAATATGGACATCAAAAAGAAAGTCTTCAAATCAATAGAGCGCATTGTCAGTCCAGATTGTATTTTAGCTACTAATACATCTTCTCTTTCTGTGACTCAAATTGCAGCTTCTTTGGATAATCCTTCTAGAATGGTGGGAATTCATTTTTTCAATCCAGCTCCTTTGATGAAATTGGTTGAGATAATTCCTGCTGTCCAATCTGACCCTGGTATAGTATCAAAAGCTCAATCTATAATTGACAATTGGGGCAAGTATACTGCACTCGCAAAAGACACTCCTGGATTTATCGTTAATAAAGTGGCTCGTCCATTTTATAGCGAAAGCATAAAAATATACGAAGAAGGGATAGCAGATTTTGCTACTATTGATTGGGTAATGACTGAACTCGGAGAATTTCGAATGGGGCCATTTACTTTGACAGATTATATTGGTCATGATGTGAATTACAAGGTGACAGAATCTGTATGGAAGGCATTTTACTATGATGGCAGATACAAGCCTTCTTTTGCCCAGAAATCTTTGGTTGATGCTGGATACCTTGGAAGAAAAACTGGAAGAGGTTTTTATGATTATGCTGAAGGTGCAGTAAAACCAGAACCAAATAAGGATACCGATAAAGGACACAAGGTTCTACATAGAGTTCTAGCTATGTTAATCAATGAAGCCGCTGATACAGTCTATATGGGAATATGTACTGAAGAAGCAGTAGAAACAGCTATGACTAAAGGCGTAAACTACCCCAAAGGGCTGTTGGCTTGGGGTAAAGAGCTTGGGTTTGATTATATCGTTCAATTACTGGATGAACTGTATGAGCGATATCATGAGGAGCGATATAGAGTTTCACCATGGTTGAGAGATAAGGTTTAATGTTGTTGAATTATTCAATGCTTGAATGGTTGAATGATTGAATGCTTGAATGGTTGGATGGTTGGATGGTTGGATGATCGAACTTATTTTCATGTGGACAATACCAATAAAGAAATCTAAAACGTTTTGTATAAAGGGTTAGAAAAACAGAATTTTAAACAAATAAAAATATGCTAACAATTTGACAAAATCGTACCACTTAAGGATAACCACTTGTATATCCATTCTATGCTTACTAATTCAAGCGCCTCATCTGCATGCTCAAATTATGCCTATGAAGGGTATAACTCTTGTAGCGCCACCCTCACCTATCGGTCAACCAGAAATGGATGCCCTCATCAAGATAAATACTGAATGGATCAGTCTTGTACCATATGGATTTAGCCGTGGCACTGACAATCCAAAGATTAGATACAATCTAGACAGGCAATGGTGGGGAGAGAAACAAGAAGGAATCGAAACATGTATAGCATTAGCCCATAAAAACAACATTAAAGTAATGCTCAAACCACAGGTTTATATTCATGGATCGTGGGTAGGTGATGTTACATTTGATAATGAAAAGGATTGGCAAGCATGGGAAAATGAATATAATGAATACATTCATTTCTATGCAAAAATGGCCGCCGAAAATGATGTTGAATTGTTTTGTATAGGTACCGAATATAAGCTAGCTGTCCAGCAAAGGCCTGAGTTCTGGAGAAAGTTGATAAAAGATATCAGATGCTACTATTCTGGCAAACTGATTTACTCTTCTAATTGGGATGGATATGACAAAATACCAATTTGGGACGATTTGGATTACATAGGAATTAGTGCTTATTTCCCTTTGACAGATGATAAAACGCCATCAAAATATACACTTGAAAAAAAGTGGAAACCTATCAAAAAGAAATTGGCAAAGTTTTCTCGTAGAAATGGGAAGCCATTAATTTTTACCGAATACGGATACCTAAGTATAGATAAGTGTGCCTGGCGAGCATGGGAATTAGAAAAAGGAGTCAAACAAAAACCAATCAATGAAGAAGCACAAGCCAATTCCTACAATATGTTGCTCGAAACGTTTTGGGAAGAAGAATGGTGGGGAGGTGGATTTTTATGGAAATGGTTCCCTGCAGGAATGGGTCATGAGGGATATCCAGAAAGAGACTATACACCCCAAGGGAAACTGTCCGAAAAGGTGATCCAAGACTGGTATGGCAAGAGTAGACTTTCAATATCTGATTGAGTACAGGAATTCTAACAATATTGATATTACTACTTTAACATACCTTTTGTAATCATTCCTCTCATTGATCAGTTCAATAATTGTAGATTTACAATCCGAAGAATAAAATCACTTATGAAGAAATATATATTATCAATTTGCTTGCTTGTATTTGGTGCATTTTCAGCATCTGCATCATACATTCTATTACCGATGGATTATGAAAGTCAAAAAGATCATCTGAAAGCATATGGTATTACATACTGGATTATTGACAATGGCCTAGAAGCGTATTGGTTGCTTAATTATCGAGGAGGCAGTTTTGCATTTGAACATAATAATAGGTTCGAAACTGAATGCAAGGTTAGAGGTGTCTCTTATGAAGTAATTTCTAATGCTCAATTTGCACAAATAAGATCTTCTATCAACGATAAAGAGAAAAATCAAGAAGTAGTAAAACTCGAGCAAGCGCCTAAAATTGCAGTCTATACTCCTGATACAAATTCGAAAGGGGAGAAAGTCCAACCATGGGATGATGCGGTAACAATGGTGCTCGCCTATGCTGAAATACCATATGAGACAGTATACGATAGAGATGTACTTGAAGACAAACTCGCAGAATACGATTGGTTGCATTTACATCATGAAGATTTCACAGGTCAATATGGAAAATTTTATGGGTCCCAAGGAGGAAAACCATGGTATAAAGCCAACCAAAAAAAGATGGAATCGCTCGCCACAGAACTTGGTTTCAATAAGGTCTCACATCTAAAATTGGCAGTAGCCAAACGAATCAAAGAATATATTGAAGGTGGTGGATTTATGTTTGCTATGTGTTCCGCTACAGATACTTATGATATAGCCCTCGCCGCTGAAGGATTGGATATATGTGCCGCTATCTATGATGGTGACGATGCAGACCCAAACGCCGAATCAAAGCTTAATTTTGATAAGACATTAGCATTTAAAAACTTTGATCTAATAAAGAATCCACTTACTTACGAGCATTCATCGATTGATAATAAAAATAGAAAGGTAACCCCAGAAACTGATTATTTCAAGCTGTTCGAATTCTCTGCAAAGTGGGATCCTATTCCAACTATGTTATGCCAGAATCATACGCTGACCGTAAAAGGATTCATGGGACAATCTACAGGATTCAAAAAAAGTCAGATTAAATCCGAGATCTTAATCATGGGGGAAAATAAGGCCGCAGGAGAAGCAAGATACATTCATGGCAGTCATGGATATGGCACATGGACTTTCTATGGAGGTCATGACCCTGAAGATTATAGACATTATGTAGGTGATCCTGAGACAGATCTTTCTCTACATCCAAAAAGTCCTGGTTACCGACTGATTTTGAATAATATTCTATTTCCAGCTGCAGAGAAAAAGAAAAGGAAAACGTAGGTAGGGGAAATTTAGAATGTTAAATATTGACTTCCGAAATTACAAATCACATTTAATATACTCTGTCTAATACATGGCTCAAAGACTTGCTTCAATAAAGGATAAAAAGGAAATTGACTGGAAAGGTGGTTTTTCTGCTATGCGCTTATTGCCAAGGTTTTTTGGTGAAATATATGAAGCTGGCCGGAAAGCATTTGTCTTTAATGTTATCTGTAGATTAGTCAATGCTCTTTCGCCTATCATTCTCCTTTATATAGGTAAATTATTAATTGATGAAATTATCTTACAAGTCAATGCTGAAATTCCAGATTATTCAAAGATTTGGGTTTATGTTGGTATTGAATTGGGCATCGCCATAATTTCAGATATCATCAACAGAATCATAAGTCTTACAGATGGCTTGATTGGTGATTTATACTCTAATGCTTCTTCTATCAAAATTATCACCAAAACCAAGGATCTCAGTATTAGCCAATTGGAAGATTCCGAATTCTACGATAAACTTGAACGAGCAAGAACCAAAACAACTGGTAGAGTTACACTTATGTCTACGGCTCTGTCTCAAGTACAAAGCTTAATTGTGATCATATCATTAATAGCCGGATTGATATATTTCGAGCCGTGGTTGATCTTGATTTTAATACTTAGTATAATTCCTGCATTTATCAATGAATTAAAATTTAGTTCTAGCAAATATTCAATCGCTAGAAGTTGGACAGCGGAGAGACGAGAACTTGATTACCTTAGATACATTGGTGCTAACGACACTACCGCTAAAGAAATGAAGCTTTTTGGCCTTGTTGATTTTGTTGCTTCTCGTTTCAAAAAACTCTCTGACGAATATTATTTCATTAATAGAAAACTAGCAATAAGAAGAACTTTTCT
This sequence comes from uncultured Saprospirales bacterium, assembly GCA_913061325.1. Classification (GTDB taxonomy): domain Bacteria; phylum Bacteroidota; class Bacteroidia; order Chitinophagales; family Saprospiraceae; genus CAJXUU01. Next base: position 16,935 of record CAJXUU010000077.1, read on the forward strand.
TGGAGCAATATTCAATCTATTAGGCACAATAAGTTACTATGGTGCTTATATTCTAATTATTTATCGAGCTATTAGTGGTACGATTTCTATTGGTGATCTTACATTTCTGAGTGGATCATTTAGTAGATTGAGAAGTGGCCTACAGAGTAACTTTTCTCAGTTTACCAGAATAGCCGAAAGTGCATTGTATCTGAAGGACTATTTTGACTTTCTTGATATAGTTCCTCCAATAAGTTTAAGTAAAAGCAGACCTATACCTTCTGAAATAAAGATAGGTTTTGAGATGGTGGATGTTACTTTTTCTTATCCTGGGGGTGAACATAAAGTACTTGACAAAGTAAACTTCAAGATAAGGGCTGGAGAAAAAATGGCCTTTGTAGGTCAGAACGGAGCTGGTAAAACTACGCTCATAAAACTTCTTCTTCGATTCTATGAACCAGATTCTGGTCAGATATTATTAGATGGTGTGGATATCACAGCTTTTAACAAGGATGAGTATCAGAAACAATTTGGAGTAATTTTCCAAGATTTCATTCGATATGAATTTAAAGTAAGAGAAAATATCGCTGTTGGAGACATTTCTAAACTTGATGATCAAGCTGCAGTAGAAGAAGCAGCAAGAAGATCGCTTGCAGATGAGGTAGTAGCAGAGATGAGCCTCGGATATGAGCAACAACTTGGTAGAAGATTTGCCAAAGGGAAAAATCTATCAGGCGGTCAATGGCAAAAGATCGCTCTAGCTAGGGCTTATATGAAAGATGCAAAGGTAATGGTCCTCGACGAGCCGACTTCAGCACTTGATGCACGAGCTGAGTACGAAGCATTTCAAAGGTTTATTGGACTTACGAAAGGAAAAACTAGTATAATTATCTCGCATAGATTCTCAACAGTGCGAATGGCGGATCGGATTTTGGTTTTGGAAGATGGTAAGGTGCTAGAGCTCGGTACACATGAAGAATTGATGGACAATAATCAGTTATATTCAGAGTTATTTTCATTGCAAGCTGCCGGTTATCAATAGGCAGTTATTGGCATTCTGTTATATGCTTTTTTCAAAACAAACACTGTCCTCAACTCCAGCATATTGCCCATAATTATCAATACGCTTATATCCTGCCTTCTCATATAATCTTATGGCTCCAACTTGCCTAATTCCTGTTTCTAAAATACATTTCTGGGCACCTAAGTCTTTAGCCCAATCTTCAAGATGCTGCAATAACACACCTGCATAGCTATTACCTCGATGTTGCTCAGCTATATACATACGCTTTACTTCATAGTTCTGTATATCATATTCTTTGATAGCTCCACAACCGATCGGTTCTTCTTTATAATATACAACCAACGCATACTTTATATCATCTAATTTATTGAATTGGTCGTAGAATGCATGATCATCCCCATCAGTTACAGCAAGGTATTTATCTAAATCGTTGACAAGCTTTTTGAAAATAGAGTTATCTGCATTTGTCCTTTCTATTTTCAGCATTTTATTTTGTTTCATTTTGAGCTAGAATTCGGATCCCTTCTAAAGTAAGATTTTTATTAATCTCATCATATTCAGTATTGAGTTCTTTTATAATGGAACTAAGGCCTCCTGTTGCTACGATTTTATAACTATCGTCGAGCTCTAATTTTATTCTGCTAAGGATTTCTTTGACCATTCCTATAAATCCAAATAATACTCCCGCTTTTATTGCTGTAGATGTACTTGTGCCAATTGCTGATTCTGGCATATCGATATCAATCTCAGGTAATAAAGAAGTACTATCCGAAAGGGTAGAAATAATTGTTTTCAGGCCTGGTGCAATCGTAACTCCAGTAATACCTATATTATGCTCATATACTGTAAAGGTAAGTGCTGTCCCAAAATCAACAACTATACAATTCTGACGATAGATATTACTAACTGCAACAGCATTTGCTACAAGGTCAGAACCTATTTCATAGACTTTCGGTATCCTCATATCCAGCTTAATAAATAACTCAGGATTCAAAAGGAGGGGTACAAATCTCACACTATTGGTTAGTGCTTGCATGATTCTTTCTGTAACTTCTGGTACTACACTGCTTACGGCTGCACCTTTAATATCTGCTGGAGCTACTCCCCATTCAAGTAGGATATCTCTTATACCCGTTTCATAAAATAATGCAGGTTGATAATCCTTTGTTTCGTATCTATATTTATGTGTCCATTCATGACCGTTATGTATGGCGATTACTATGTTACTATTTCCAATATCAGCTGCTAAAAACATAATTATTACTTCTATTCTATTAATTCAAATTTCCAACAAGGTTAATTTATGTAAATGTTTCAAGTATTCTGTTAATCTAAACTCAGTCAATAAGCCAACCGTAAATTCTATCGCCGACATTACTACAATGGGAATACACGTTGCTACAATCAACCCTTTCTCTTGGTGAAATAAACCTCCAAATGCTATAAAACATCCGAACGCAATTGCATAAATATATATCCTTCTATTCTTTTTTTTCTTTAATACTCTCCATCTAGTATATCGTCGTTCTTCTTTGATTTCATTTGTGTTTAGTGAAATATAATCTTTAAAGTATTTATACCGACTATAATACAGATACATCATTACTGCCCCCTTACCTACTAAATAAATAGATAACATGCTCAAACCTATAGCTGTCTCTTATACACATCTGACGCTGCCGACGAAGAGGATAGTGGAGATC
>CAJXUU010000078.1 GCA_913061325.1 uncultured Saprospirales bacterium
TCTACACTATCCTCTTCGTCGGCAGCGTCAGATGTGTATAAGAGACAGAATGAAAGCTCCATATTATTTTGGAATGAACCATCCAAATCGGTATGACCTACGACCCAGCAATTAACATCAACATTATTCTTTAAGAAGATGGCAATCTGCTCTAATGATTCTTCAGATTCTGGTTTGATCAAGGTTTTTCCAGTATCAAAATAAATTCCATATAAAGCAATTTTTCCCTCGATTCGAATTTTTTCTTCAATCAAGTCTGCTTTAACAAGAATATCTTGCTTCATTACTTCCCGTTCAATAATGGTCATTGTATATCGTCTACCATTGTCAGGTGCAGTTAATATTTCCACCCATACTTCTTTTCCTGTTTCAGTTTTCAAAAAATAATGTCCAAAATCTGAGTTTCTATGTTCGAACAAGATCTGGCCACCAGCTTTTTCAATAGCAGCGGAATAGTTTCTGAGTATTTGTAAATAGGATGGTTTTTTGACAACTCTGGTATTGGCTTTATAATGTTCAAATCGGATTTCTATTTTTCTACCTTCTATCGATTGCTTTTGGTCTTTAGACTGCTGAAATTCATATTGATCAAATTCAAAATCTTTATAATTTCGTATTTTATAATTGGGCATTCTTTCTAATAATTCATAGTCTTTACTGCCAGGTTCATCCTCATTTTGCGCTTGCGAAAAGAGCATCATAAAGAGTATCGGAAGTATTAGAATATATTTTTTCATTTCTTACATTTTAAACTATTAATGAACACTAACAAATCACTAATCACTAATCATGATACTAGAAAATGTTTAATCATTTAATCATTTATTCATTCATTATCCAAAATTATTCAAACTCCTACCTAATCACCCCAATCCCTGCCTCAGTAAGCTGAACATTATAACCAGGAACATCAACCTCCATAATTTCCATAGCCCTAGCTTTAAGAATCTCCCATTGTGCATTTAATTCTACAAGTCTTTTCTTACATGCATCATTCACTCTAGGAAGGCTACTTTCTGTTGAATTAATAAGGAATATATATTCAGCTGTAAACTTATTAGGGAAGTTTTCCACATCATCATAAGCCTTAGATTTACGTTGGATCATATCTTCATCCCAAGCTTTCATTTTCGCAATTAATGCTTCTCCATTCTTTCTGATTATTGTATACATATCACTTTTTGGAAAGTCTTTCAGAACCTCATCTACCTTCTTACGCATTTTTAGAATAGCATTGACTTTAGCGTGCATATCATTGAATTCCGCGGTTGTAGACTTCATAAATGCGTCATATTCAGCATAGGTCGAGTCGGAAATATCATAAAGTGGATTGATTAGAACACTAAAATCTGAATTAACTTCTTGAGTACCCGCTTTAAGGGTTATTGTGTATTTCCCAGGAGAGACTTTGTGCCCTCTATAACTTCCTTCGATATAGGCAGTCGGAGCTCCAATCAATGATGAATTTCTTAAGTTCCAAACAAAACGATTCAATCCCTTTTTGGCTGATAGTTTTGGTTCTGCGGAAGGGCCTCCATCATAGCTTTGAAAAGATTTGTCCTTTTTCGAACTGATTCGACGAACCAGAGAACCATTGCTGTCTTTGATTTCCATAATCACTTCAGTGTCTTTTGGCAGCTCAGGTAGAGCATAATAAGTAACCAATCCATTGGCTGGATTTACACCCTCAAACGGATTTGTTCCATTGCTAGAATTTCCGTTCAATGGACTAGACCAATTTCCTAAAAGTGCATCTGCGGGTTTGTAAAGGGTAAAGGCATTGTCTCCTTTATTGTATTGTCTAAGCATCTCCAGATCATCCAAAACCCAGAAAGATCTACCAGCTGTAGCAACGATCAAATCACCATGCCGTATAATCATATCTGTAACTGGTGTAACTGGAAAATTCAAATTAAATGGTTTCCAATCTTTCCCTCCATTCCAAGATATATATATGCCAGTTTCTGTACCCGCAAATAACATATCTTTCCTTACTTCGTCTTCGCGTACTACACGTGTATATGCCCCATTTGGAATCCCATTTGAAATATTTATCCAAGACTTTCCATAATTGGTTGTTTTGTAAAGACCTGGTGTATGGTCATTAAATTTATAGCGTGTTGTCGCAATATATGCGGTAGCTGGATCATGTGGGGATACGTCAATGGCATTGATCAAACATTCAGTCAGTCCCTTTGGGGTAACATCGTTCCAAGATTCTCCTCCATCTCTTGTTAATTGTACTAGACCATCATCACTTCCTGTATAGATCACACCTTTTTCATGTGGCGATTCTATAACATAACTCAATGTACCGTAGTTCTCTGCGCCAACTGCTTCGTTGGTGTATGGAACTCCTGCCTTTCCTTGTTTCTCTTTCTCATTTCGAGTCAAATCTGGTGAAACCTCTTCCCATGAAACACCCAAATCTCTTGTACGTAACAAGTATTGAGCACCGTGGTAATATGTACCAGGTTCATGTTTGGACCAGATAATTGGGGCATTCCAATTGAATCGATACTTCATATCCTTTGCATCTCTGCCCAAGTATTGTATAGGAGATGGGTTGATGTTTGTACCCGCCTTGGTCTGGTAATCAAGTGCTTCAATATATCCTAAATAACTGCCTCCAAGTACATAGCGAGGATTATCAGGATCAAAGGCTAAAAATGCACTCTCCCCTCCTGCTGAATAAGTCCAATTTTGTCTACCAATACTACCTCCATCTATGGCCATATTTTCTATCCTCACGCTTGAATTGTCCTGCTGACCGCCATAAATTCGGTAGGGAAATGAATTATCAACATTAACCCGATAAAACTGTGCCGTTGGCATATTAGCTTGCGTCGACCAAGTTTTTGCATTATTGAAACTGATTGCAGCGCCTCCATCATTGGCTATAACCATGTTACTGCTTTTCTTTGGGTTGATCCATAAATCGTGATAGTCACCATGTGTCCCAGTAATACGCTCCCAAGTCTTACCACCATCTATAGAGCGAAGAGCTGGTGCGCTTAGAACATAAACAACATTTTCGTTTGATGGATCGGGAAAAACTTCGGTGTAATACCATGCACGTTGAATAAGTCGATGATCACTACTCACTTTTGACCAACTTTTTCCGGCATCCCCAGAAACAAATAATCCTCCTTTTTCTTCTTCCCAATCGCTTTCGATGAGTGCATAGACTTTATCTGAGTTTGACCTACAGACAGCAATGGCCATTTTACCCATCTCTTTTGGTAAACCTTCATGAATCTTTTTCCAGTTTTTTCCTCCATCAGTTGTTTTATACAACCCACTACCCTCACCTCCACTAATTACTTGCCATGGTTTACGCTGATGTTCCCACATTGCTGCATATATGACTTGCGGATTGTTCATATCCATTGATAATTCAGAACATCCTGTTAGATTATTGACAAATAATACCTTCGTCCAAGAGGACCCCCCATCTATTGATTTATAGATTCCCCTATCTGGTGTTGGGCCATTAATCGCTCCCTGAGCAGCAACATATAAAATGTTTGGATTTTTTGGGTGGATAACTATTCTTGATATTTGTTGTGTTTTCTCTAAACCTAATTTTACCCATGTTTTTCCAGCATCATATGATTTGTAAACTCCGTCTCCATATGAGGTCATTACAGCACGAGGGGCATGTTCACCCATCCCAACATAAACGATATTTGGATCACTTTCTGAGACCGCTATTGCACCCACTGAACTGGTCGTGAAATACCCATCAGAAATATTGAACCATCGTTGACCAGCATCTTCAGTCTTCCATAGTCCACCTCCTGTGGTTCCCATGTAGTAGGTTAAAGGGTCGCCTATCACTCCGGTGGCGGATACAGAACGACCACCACGAAATGGGCCAATGTTTCTGTATTTGACGGTGTTGAATATACTATCAAGTGATTGTGCACTAACGTCAGAAAATAGAATCAATGCGAGTGCTAATGTAAATAAGGTCTTCATATAGTTGATGTTTCTTTATCCCGAAGGTAGAATAAAATAACAAAAACTAAATGGTAAGAATTATTCTGTCATGAATAAACTCTTTTCGTTGGTTAGATACCGATCTTATCAAATCAAAATTGTACATATAATTTTATGCTAGTTTTTTATTAATTCTGACAAACGCCCCGATATGCGGCGCCCCCGACTTTGTTGAGGGGCTAATCGCCATATCGATTGTGGCATTAGTTTTTTAATTTTTTCTCCATTCTATGATTATAGTATTCAAAACCATTATTAATAAAGAATTTACTCGCTAATAAATTTTGACTCCAATGATCTAGCTGAATACATGTTATATCCTTTTTATTGGCTAACTTTTCTGCTCGCTCTATTAATTGTTGAGCCACTCCTCTGTTTCTATAATCCAATGCAACTGATATTTGGCTAATGTTCAAGAAGATTTTTTCAAATTGGAATGCATTCTCTTTTCTTAACTTAACAAAGCAAAGCAAATATCCAATGGCTTTTTCTTCTTCTCTTGCAACAAAGGCATATCCATTGGAATCCGATAGTATCTTTTCGAAATATTTTTCAAATTCTACTTGATCAAAAGGCTTAAAGTCATTTGGATAAAGTTTACAATGCAAATCCTGAACAACTTCACTCAACTTTGCAAGGTCTTTATAATCTTTTGTGAGTTCTATTCTTATCATTTCTTAATTTCTTAATTAATGCCAGCAGGTGATAAACTCACCACCTGACATTTCGAGTTACGTTTATTCCACATATACATCCACAATACATACCCTGATAACCAATCACTTACTTTTAATTATAAATTAGAATCTTATCCTTGTATAAACGAGTATTATATGAATAAGAACGCAATTGGTTGGCTTCACAGCAAAAAGACAAAAATCGGTATATCGTATACAACCTTAAAGGTATTCTGTTTAAAGGTAAATAATTAAAGGCAAATAGAATAAACAAATTGTGGTTTTAGTTAGAACCCATTTCAAATAACATCTCATGTCTGCTCACATGACGAATTATTCGGATAAGGTTATTGTTTAGGATGTAGATTTAGAATGTGTGTATATACAGCGTGGTGGTCTTTAACCACCATAGCATTTGTTGCTAATTGTTCTCTGCTTTTTTACATATTTTTCAATCGAATTGAATTAAAAACTTATCGAAGAGATATCTTCAAAGGAGTTCCTTTTTTTACAGGAAGAACAAGATAACCTGTCGTATTTGAACCTGCTTCTAAATTACGTTTTTCAAGATAATGCTCAGTCAAGTCACTGACGAATTTCATATGTGAGATACCTTCTTTTACCATATTAACCCCCTTTCCAGCTCCCCAGATTAGATGCCATAAAAAGGGCGCTTCAACTGACGAATTTGTATTTTCTTTATTTGAAGTAGATTCAATTAATGCATTAATAGCTAATGCAATTTCAAGTGGTTGAATACTGTCTCCTAACATGGTTTGAAATAGTAAATCCTTAGGCAGATTTAATTCTTTCTGTCCTAAGTTTCGAACATTTATAACAACTAAGCTAACTTTGTTTTTCTTTTCCATTTTCGAATATAGCTTATTGCTACGCCCTGTTAGCACATCGTAGTCCATGGCAATTTCAACATTTGATTCTTTAGGACTATATCTATGGTCATTAATAGTCAAGGATTCTATTTGTATAGATTGATAGGTTGATACACAGCTTGTCAATGTAATGCAAAGAATGATTCCAATTAAATGTTTTTTCATAAACTCTATTTCTACAATATTGCACTGAACAAATGGTTATGCGCATCTTCTTACATATCGAGTTGCGTTTATTACGCATATACACTTACAATACATATACTAACAACCAAAGACCTACTTCTAAATGTAAAATAGAATTATTAATTAACACATTGTTGAACCATCCACGCAATTTGCCAATAACCTTGAAAATAATAGATAAGAAACCCTGAATCAGTTCATGAAACGGAATATATCCTGTTGGTTTATTTTTACTAATCTTTTAATTTTAGACCTGTAGATTCCTGTCCGCCTTGTAGCAAAGTCATGCTTATTACCTTCCCATCTTCATTTAAATTAAATGTGATTTGTGCTTCTACCTCTTTTAAATAAAATACATTTTCAGATCTTGGGTAGATTTCAAATTCGCCCTGACCCGTTGCTTGAGCTTTCATCTGGCTTCCATCTTTAGAAACAGTAATCATAAATTCGGGAGCCAATTCATATTTACCGATGTAACTCTGTAAAACCTTTTCGTCTATAATAATTTCTTTAAATAAGCCCTCGGTATTTATTCCTAATTCGTTCAAAGCCTTAATACCACCTTCACTTCCTGGGTTTAATTCAACAGATTTCAAATAGTTTTCAATTGCCTTTTCCTTATCACCGCTTTCTAAAAGAGCTTCTCCATAACTGTCATAAACATTAAAAGAATTTGGAAAGGCATCAACATTAATTTTGAATATAGCAACTGCATTTTCGATTTTACCATTACCTAAATAATGATATCCTAGTTGATTCAATTGGTCTTCTGAAAAATTGTACTTATTTGCCTGATTCTTTTTTAAATCCTGGTGTAAGTGGCCCAATTAATTATAATGATATTACTAATGGAATTGGTGTGCTAGCGTATTCTGAAGGATTAAGTGCTTTACCTTCAGTTGGTCCGGGAACTCCTATTTCTACTTCCCCGCCAGTGGTACAGCATGTCGCTCTTATGAAATATGCTGATGGATATTCAGCTCAATTCAAGTCACTATTAATAAGCGGAGAAACCATTCCATTTATCGAGCTTTCTGTATATGCTCAATCAGCGCTTCCCAATCCGTATCATTTTAACAGGTATGAAAACTGCATTATTACTAGCATATCAGATGGCGGTTCAGGTGGCGAATCTATTACGACTGAGAATATAACTTTTGCATTTACCAAAGCTTGTTAAAAATCCTTTGAACTAGATATGGATGGGGATATACTTTCTGAAACAGATGCGTGTGTTGATCAATCTTTGATAGATCAGTCCACTTGTGCTTGTGACTAATTTTGAGAATTGTCTTTATTGAATTTTAATATGCGGTTACACCTAGAACCCACTATCTACCTCAAAATACAACTCTTTTTTACTTACAGGATGCAAAAACCAGATTGCTTCTGCATGCAGACAAAGACGCTCCCCTCGCCTACCATAGAGATCATCTCCTATGATCGGTGCATTGAGACCAAGATGATGTGAAGCGTGGACTCTGAGTTGATGTGTACGGCCGGTAATCGGATAAAAATGGATTCTTGTCTGTCCATCAGATCTTGATATTACTTCATATTTTGTTCGAGCTGATTTCCCGTGTTCTTCGCATACGATTTGGTAAGGTCTGTTGTCTAGATCCACTCGAAGAGGTAGATTTATATATCCTTCGTTTTTAGCGACTATTCCATCAAGTAGTGCGATGTACCGTTTCTTTACTTTCCGAGTTTTGAATTGCTCTTGAAGTACCTTATGCACTTCTTTAGATTTGGTCACAATCATAAGACCTGATGTGGACATATCTAGCCTGTGGACGATAATAGGTCCCGTAGAGTTGGGATATTTAGATTTGAGTCGTTCTTGTACGGAATCTGTAACAAACTTCCCTGGTACAGACATAAATTCTGCAGGTTTATTGATTACAAGTAGGTGATCATCTTCATATATCATCTCTAGTTCTTTGCCAATCGCAGGATTCTCTAATAATGGGTTGGGATCCATGTCGACACCAGAAAGCATATGCCCTAATATTGGTTCACACTTCCCTCTGCATGCAGGATAGAAATACTTGTGTTTTCTACTGTTTGAATTCGGAGGCGCTCCCCACCAAAACTCGGCTAAAGCAATCGGCTTCAATCCATTAAAAAATGCATATTGAAATAACTTTGGTGCAGCACAATCCCCCGCACCAGAAGGAGGCACATTAGGTATCTTATGTTTGAAGATATCAATTACGTTTTTTGATTCTCTTGCTATATTGAGGAAGTTGTATTGCTCAAACAGCCAGCTCTGCAGTGCAAAAGATGTAGACTTCATCTTGGCCTTTCTTTCTTTTATTGGCACTCCTAGTTCATCATAGCTTGCTTGCACATGTTTGAGCATTTCATTCAAGTAAACTGTATATTCTCTGAGCAGGAAATTATCATTGATGCTTTCTTGATTGTGTTGTGCTCTTAATTCTATATAAGCATCATCACTTAATTCAATTTCGGCTTTTGAGCGTATCGCTTGTCTTTTCTTTTGGCTGGCTTTGAGTTCTATTTTTTGCTGTTCTATCTTATGTTTTGTAACCTGTGTTTCTTCTTCTAGTTTTAATTTTCGATTGTGTAATTCAGATTGCGTTTCTAGTTTGAGGATTTCCTTATTGAGTACATCTAATTTTGCACTTTCCTCTACAAAATAACTTCCCTCCTCCAACATATCAAATACAGGTGGCACAAAATGTGGATGTACATTCTGATCTCCTAATTTTCCAGAAAACGCAGTTAGATATCCTAGTTGTCCTTCTTCATCAGAAACTACTAAAACACCGAACATTTTTCCAAGAGAATTCTTGGTTACTTCTTCAAGTCCAAAATCATGGTTAAAATCTGTTTGTGTGAGAAGATATTCTTGGAGTTCACCCACAGCCTGCAATGCTATCGGATGGGGCTCATAATAAAATGGGAAAGTAAATTTTTCTGGTAGAACAATCTTAGAGATATCTATGCCAAATCTATGCAGTTTATCAGTTATCATACCTGCACCAACTTACCACCCAATTCTCTATACACTTCGAATGCTCTCTTTTTGTCTTCATCATAAGCATAATCGATATATTCCTCGAAATAAGAACGCAAATTGATTTTCTCTGCAAGCTCATGATTAGACTCCAATACCAATTCGATATTATCAACACCGAGTGCTAATGTATCATTCAGTTCGGTAATCAAGTCTTCACTTATATGTGGCTTCGCTATCCATACAGCAAATGCAAATGGAAGACTAGTCATCAATTGCCATTCAGTACCTAGATCGTATGTATTTGAAAAATCACTTTTTGCACCAAACGCTTTATCACCGATCATGAGTAATCCAGTATTCTGCGGCAGATCAATCGCTTTGATAGATCGAGCATCTACTTCTTTGAACTTCACATCGACACCCCAGTGATGTTCGCATAATATCTTAGTCAGCAACTGTGATGTTCTGCTATCCGAATCCAGCCATATCGCATCCAATTTTTCTATCGATTGATGTGCATAAAGACCAACAGTCCCTACTGCACCCACACATCCAATACAAAAATCAGTAATTATCTCATAATCGACAGAATCCAACAATGTAGCTACTGGTACCAATGCAACATCCGCTTCATCATTCACAAAGTAATCCATGCACTTCGATGGCACATCCAGAATAAGATGATAGTTATCTTTTGCTTTCTCCAATCCATGCAAAAACGGCAAGGTATTATGATAACCCACCATTGCAATATTCAGCTTTTTGATTTTGTCTTTAGTCAATGTATTATGTGTTGTTTACTTATTCTGCATTTCAGATTGGCAATTATACCGATTACTATTGAAAAACATGTAAAATGAGAAATTGTTATTGATATAATTGATTATTTAGTAGTACCGTATTCAAATTGGGGATTCCCGTCTCTTAAGATTGGTAAGCCCCATTTATCTTGGCATTATTAGCACGCGACATGCAGCTTGTGTGATAAAAGTCTTTTGTGATAAAAATCTAGTGTGATAAAAGTCTAGTGTGATAAAAGTCTAGTTTACTAACCTTTGCAAGCTTGGGAATCTTGAGGGTAGCTTCTACTTGACGGTAGGTTCTAAATAGTGTCGCTCCTACAGAGCTTTAAAAAAAAAATTGGCCCATATAACGATGGGTTTCAACCCATCGTTATGGAAATGTCACGCCTTCAGCGTTTAATTAAAATTGAGGATATGGAACAGGAACTACAGATATTTTTTATTAGCATACCCATTCATTTCAGCTTCAAACATATTACGCCTCCACCTCAGTAAAATCTTGCCCTTCTTAAGTATAGCAAATATGATAATTCGATTGCAAATTATTTTAAAATCAACACTTTTATCAAAATCGCTCAGCAAAAGATGTTATTTGTCGAAGACACTATCAAAAAGACAAGAGAAAGGGATGAACACGCCTAAGACAAATCACTCATTTATCTCAAAAAAGAACAAATACTTCCTCTCATCCTATTATCTTCGCGGTCCCAATCGAAATTTTCTACAAAAGAAACAAAATGGTAAACAGACTTGAGGCAAAACTACATGCAATGTGTATCCACCAAATCGGAAATGCGGCAGAAGACGAAGGTGTCAAATTATCGAACACTATCATAGAACCAGAAAGTGAAGACTTAGAGTCACTTATGATGCAGTACTTCTTTGATAACTTTAAAGATCCTGAGTTTTTTCACTTTACATTTACTTCTGATGAGATAGAGTTGAATCCTGTTTATAATTTTGCTTCAAATATCTTCGATGACCCGAGCACCATATTGGAGCAATCGGTAAAAATAGCACGACATTTATACGAAAAGTCCTCTCATCCTAATATAAAGTCTGGTGATTTATTGACTGCATATATCACAGATGTATTGATCGATGATGAGATGGTGAATGCGGTCGCTATATTCAAATCAGAAAGTAAGGATGCTTTCCTTAAGTTGAATCATGAAGATGGAAACTATAGCATTGACTTCGAGAATGGTGTAAACATTGAAAAATTGGATAAGGCTTGTCTTATCTTCGAAACAGAAAGAGAAAAGGGATTGAAACTGTGTATAGTTGACAAATCAAATCGGAATAAAGAGGCATTGTATTGGAGAGAAGAATTCTTGAAGGTTAAATCTAGAGAGGACAACTATCATGCTACGACACAATATATCTCATTGACCAAGGCGTACGTCAAAGAAAGGTTAAAACATGAGGACAATACGACTAAGATAGATGAAGCAGAGATCATGCACCGTTCTAAAGAATATCTCAAAAACGTGGAGACTTTTGATCGATCAGAATTTGAAGATCAAGTATTCAAAAGTGAACCATTGAAAGCATCTTTTCAGGACTTTAGTGATGATTTCGAGGCAGAAAGACAAGTAAAGCTAAAGGACAACTTTGAAATATCTTCTTATGCAGTGCAAAAAAAGACAAAATCATTTCGGTCTGTTATAAAACTAGATAAGAACTTTCATGTTTATGTGCACGGAGATAGAAATAAGATAGAACGGATAGAAGATACTGATGGCACAAAATACTACAAGCTCTACTTCGAATCAGAAACCTAAATACTAACACTAAGAGAATAATTTATCAATGCGCTTAATCTTAAATATTATATTTTTGTTCTTTACTTTTTCTATGTATAGTCAGACGATCCGCATAGATGGCAATTTCGATGACTGGGTTGATATCGATCCGATTTTTGTGGATGACACCAATGATGGGCAGAGCAATGGTATTGATCTAGAAAAAGTTTGGGTGTACAATGATCAAACATTTCTATATTTTCGATTCGAGCTCAATAAAGAGATTAACCTTCAGGAGAATAATGAATTGGCGATCTACTTAGATTATGATGATGATATCAATACTGGATTCAAGATTAATGGAATCGGGTCTGAGGTACGAATGTTTTTTGGAGATAGACAGGGTATTATAACTGTTGATAACGATACCGAATTTGTGAATTTTTGGCCTTTAGGATTTATGGCCTCTCCTTCAGTGAGTGGCACAGAATTCGAGATTGCGATCTCTCGTTCTATAAGTCATGTAGGGTTGAATGTTACAGCTGGAAATGTTGTTTCATTCCGAATAGAAGATAATGGATTCAATGGTGACGAAGCACCGAACGACCTTAGTGGTATAGACTATTCTGTGGACAATTCAATTATCACAGTAAGACCAGAGTTTGACCTAGATAAAGATCCTAATGCTACGTTCAGGTTTATGACATACAATATTGAAAACGACCAACTTTTTGAGCCATTTAGAAAGCAAAATTTCCGTAGAATTTTCCAAGCTATCAATCCTGATGTGATTGCATTGCAAGAAGTAAGAGATTTCAACAGTAGTGAAACCATGGAATTAATAGAAGAGTTTCTTCCTGGCACATGGTATCATAAGAAACATGGTTTTGATATAGTGACCATAAGTAGATATCCGATAAACTTCAGTGAAAATATAAATGGTAATGGCGCTTTCTATCTAGATGTAAATGGAAAGGAAGTATTATTGGTAAACTGCCACCTTCCATGCTGTGAAAACGATACAGACAGACAAGGAGAAGTAGATGGGATCATGAGATATATCAGAGAAGCTAGAGAAGGCAACGAAGATTATCTCTTATCAGAGGATACACCCATCATTATTGCAGGAGATATGAATTTTGTAGGTGATAATGATCAACCCAATACTTTTTTGACAGGAGATATATTTTCGAATGGCACCTATGGTCCAGATTTTATTCCTGATTGGGACGGTACTAATTTAGAGGATGTAGATGCTTCTGTAACAGGTGCTTTGACAAACTTTACTTGGATAAATCCATTTGGATCATTTTTCCCAGGCAAGTTGGATTGGGTTTTTTATTCAGGGTCCCAGATGAAAGTACAGAACTCGTTCTCATTGTGGACAGCCGCATTGACAACTGCAGAACTGAATGAATACGAATTATCAAGTGAAGATATACTTAATGCTGCTGATCACCTTCCTGTAGTGGCTGATTTTAATTTCTCAACAGTGAGTACTGAAGAATTCGTATCTCTTGATGTGAACATATTCCCTAATCCTGTCTCAGACAAAATGTACATTGAGTTAGGAGAAAGTTTTTCATCTGAATTCACAATTTATAGCGCAGAAGGTGTTAAAATCAAAGCTTTCAAAAACGATGAATCTAAGGTCCAAATTTTGGAGTTGAACGAATTGAATGTTGGCCAGTATTATATCTTATTTCAAAACGAAAGAGGGAGAATGGCTAAAGGGTTTAGTAAGATTTGATACTTAATTAAACAAATCTTTATACTTTTTTTAATGTTATCTGCTCAGACTCTATAAGTTGCATAGATTGAAATGAATATATCTCGTATGTTAAAGTAAGTTGATCTATTCCATTTCGTCTTAATTCATACACTTTTGTGTTAGTTTGTGATGATGAAACATGATTCAAGTTTTTAGAAATTGCTATCCTTCTGTCCATATCCTGCATATCCCATTCAAAAGGGGTATTTATATTTAATATATTGATCCGCATCCAATTTCCTGTCTCATCTTCATTGAATGTTATAATACCTTTTGTATCGGTATCATTATAAGTTGATCCTTCCTTATAGTATGTACGCTCATAGATCCAATCTCCAATAAGGTCTTCTTCGATAGTTCTTTCTTTAGAACACGAGACCCCTATCAATAATGTAAAGAATAACAGTGTGAGGTGATTTTTCATGGTAATTCGTTTATGACTAATAATGGATGATTGTCTTATTTCCTTGTCAATATTATGTTTTCAAATCTCGTAGTTGTCTCTAAACTATCAAGAAATGAAGTAAAAGAAAACTCGAAAGTGAATGTAAATTCATTATCTCCATTTTGTTTTAAATCATAGATTTGGCTTGTACTAAAACTAGACAATTCGTTAGGAAGATTTTTTGTAATTGATATTTTTGAATCCATTCTTTGTAGGTCCCATTCTGTTTCGTTAGAAACGATTAAACCCATTATCACTCATTCATGTTCCTGCTTCATCCTCATTGAATGTCATAATGACTCTAGTATCAGTATCTTCAAATGTAGACCCAGAATTAAATGTTTCCCGTTCATAGATCAACTCTCCTACTAGATCATCTTCAATAGTTCTGTCTTTGGAGCATGAAATTCCTATTAATAAAGCGAAGAAAAAAAGTGTGATATAGTTTTTCATCGTTACTCGTTTATTAAGTCTTGGATATGCAGCATACCTATATACTGAGTACTAGAATCTATAACGAGCAATTGATTGATATTGTATTGTGCCATTATATGCAATGCATCCTTTGAGATCGTATCACCATGAATTGATTTTGGATCAGAAGTCATGATATCGCTGGCTACTATACCAGATATGTCTGTATTCTTTTCTAGCATTCTTCTTATGTCTCCATCTGTAATTATCCCTTTTATAATTCCATTTTTATCCATTACACAACATGCGCCTAGTTTATTAGAGGATATGGTATAGATCACTTTCTGAAGCGGATCAGCTAGCGTTACTCTTGGTTTAGAATGTTGAGCAGCTATAGTCTTCACTGTTGCTAATTGTTTGCCTAAAGTACCTCTGGGATGTAATTTACCGAAGTCATCTGAAGTAAAGGAATTCATTTGCTGTAGCGCAATAGATATACAATCACATATAACCAGATGAGATATTATGCTGGAAGTAGGGATAATATTTTCAGCGTCGGCTTCTTTTATTTCAGGTAATACTATGCTCACATTTGATTTTTGAGCCAAATAGGAATCAGAATTATTACAAATTCCTATTGTAGACACAGATCTAGATTCTACATAAGTCAGCAATTCTATTATCTCTTTGGAACCACCACTTTTAGAAATAAATACTACAACATCACCTTTATCTATTATTCCAACATCTCCGTGCATTGCATCTGCGGCATGTAGAAAAACAGCTGATGTACCAGTTGAATTGAGTGTAGCTACAAACTTTTGAGCGACAAATGCACTTTTGCCGATTCCAGATACGATCACTTTGCCTTTAATATCAATAATCAATGAAATGGCTTTGGACAGAAATGACTTATCTATATTCAACAGTTTGTCTATTGCCATTTTTTCAGCAGATATGACACTATCTATTATTTCTTGTATAACTATATTTTTCACTTAGAATTATTATCTTCGCAAACCAAATTGAGAATGCGCCCTAAAAGTATGTTTTTTTACGTTTTATTTTAGTGCGTATAAATTAAATATCCATCCACCTCAAACTATTAATTGAAATAGATTAAAGAGAATCCTTAAAAACATAGTGCTAAAATAATTGTTAAGTCAGTCATTACATGATTGCATTATTTATTTCAAAATTTAAAAGGAGTTGCTCGTAATAGATTAAATAAAAATATAATGTCAATAATTCTCCTTAACTTAAAGGTGTATTTAGGTGACTGTTAGTAACAAGAAATATATCAGCATTGCTGAACATAAATTATGACAAGTACACAATTTGATCTCGACAAAGAACTCGAAACATACTTTGGATTTAAAGGCTTTAAATCAGAGCAAAAAAGAATAATTGAAAGCATCTTGGATGGCATAGACACATTTGTCATCATGCCTACCGGCGGTGGCAAATCCCTTTGTTATCAACTACCTGCAATTTTACTTCCTGGATGTGCCATTATCATTTCTCCTTTGATTGCTCTTATGAAAAATCAAGTAGATTCGATAAGAAGCTACAGTAGCAATGAGAAAATAGCACACTTCCTTAATTCATCTCTTAATAAAGGGCAGATGAAAGAAGTCAAACAAGATATTTCAGATGGTTTCACTAAATTATTATTTGTGGCTCCTGAAACATTGACAAAAGAGGAAAATATAGAATTCTTCAAAAATAGTAACATCTCTTTTGTAGCTGTCGATGAAGCACACTGTATCTCAGAATGGGGACATGATTTCAGACCAGAATACAGAAGGATCAAAACAATGATCAAAGGTATCAATTCTGAGATCCCTGTAATGGCACTTACCGCAACAGCCACTCCAAAGGTACAAACAGATATTGTCAAGAATCTTGACATGGAGAATGAAAATATCTTCATTACTTCTTTCAACAGAGATAACCTTTATTACGAAGTAAGACCTAAAAGGAAAAAGGAGCAAACAATAAAAGAAATAGTCCAGTATATAAAAACTATGCCCGGCAAATCAGGCATCATATACGTACAAGCCAGAAAGACTACTGAGGAAATCGCTAAAGTTCTCAATGTCAATGGGATAAATGCACTGCCTTACCACGCAGGATTAGATCAAAAAACAAGATCCGCTGCACAAGATGGATTCTTAATGGAAGACTGTGAGGTTATTGTAGCTACAATTGCCTTTGGTATGGGTATAGACAAACCAGATGTAAGATTTGTGATCCACTTCGATATTCCGAAGAGTATAGAAAATTACTATCAAGAAACAGGTAGAGGTGGAAGAGATGGATTACCTGGTAAGTGTTTGGCATTCTACTCCTATAAAGACATCCATAAGCTTGAAAAATTCCTTCGTGACAAGCCTGTTGCAGAAAGAGAATTGAGTGCTCAATTGATGGAAGAAATCATAGCTTACGCAGAAACGAGTAGCTGTAGAAGACATTTCTTATTGCACTATTTTGGAGAAGAATATCCTATCGAAGATTGTAACGATCTTTGTGATAACTGTAAGCATCCAAAAGAAGAAATAGCAGTAACGGATGAAATGAAACTGGCCTTGGAAGCTATCTTAGCATTAAATGAAAACTACACAGTAAAACACTTGGTAGATTTCGTAATGGGCAAGGCAACGAAGGACATGAAGGATTTCAAGTTCGACAGAAAACCATTATTTGGTAAAGGGAAAGAAAAGGATGATATATTCTGGAATTCTATTTTCAGACAAGGCATACTAAAAGACTTTATTTTTAAAGAAATAGAGCAATATGGTCTTCTTAAATTAACAGATAACGGCCGAGCATTTCTCGAAAAGCCATTCGATGTTAAAATCCCTCTGAATAGAGATTTTACCAATCAATCTCAAGATGCGGTGATCACTAATACTGGTGGTGGAGTAGCTCTAGATGGTCTACTCATGGGTATGCTTATGGATCTTAGAAAAAGAGAGGCTAAGAGATTGAATATCCAACCTTGGATCATATTCCAAGAGCCATCTCTACAAGATATGGCGACTTACTACCCTATCAATAAAGAAGATATGCTTCAGATTTCTGGTGTAAATACTGGAAAAGCTGTTAAATACGGTAAGCCATTTATTGAACTTATCAAAGAGTATGTTGAAGAATATGACATCGATAGACCTGCAGAATTTGTAATGAAGCAGGTAGCAAATAAGTCTAAGCACAAAGTAGCAATCATACAAGGTATTGATCGTAAGATGCCTCTATTTGATTTGGCTCAGAATGCTGGCATGTCCTATGAGGAGCTACTAGAAGAACTCAATGTTATTGCTGATGGAGGTACTAAGTTGAATATCAACTATTTTATTGAAGATGAAGTCGACGAAGAAGTGATTGAAGAAATATTTGATTATTTTCATGAAGCAGATTCAGCAAGTATAGAAGATGCCTTTAACGCCCTCAAAGATGATGATATCACAATTGATGAGATCCATCTTGCAAGGATCAAGTTTATGAATGAAGTTGCTAATTAAAAGAAAGCAAATTTTGAAACGTATCATCATTATAAATGGACCAAATCTAAATTTACTTGGCAAAAGAGAGCCAGAAATATATGGCAATCAGTCTTTTGAGGAATACTTCAAGGCATTAGTCAGTAAATATTCTGAAGTGGCTACTCTATCCTACTACCAATCCAATCATGAGGGCAATCTAATAGATAAATTACAAGAAGTTGGATTTGGTATTGATGGTGTTATTCTCAATGCTGGTGGATATACGCATACAAGTATAGCACTTGCAGATTGTGTGAGTGCCATCGAATCCCCCGTCCTAGAAGTTCATATTTCTGATATAACTAAACGAGAATCGTTTCGTAAGCATTCATTCCTTGAGCCAGTATGTAAAACATCCATAATAGGTCATGGATTAAAAGGGTATGATATGGCATTAGATTTTTTACTCAGATAACTCATTTCTCTAATTTTCATAGTATTTTAGTGTTGTCCTGTCGATATTTGGCGGTTTCTGAAACTCTAATTTATTTTTGTCAGTTCTTATTTTTGTACCAACAAATAACTATGAAAAACTTACTACACTTCAGATTCTTCCTCTTTTCTTTCCTTCTAGTCTCTACATCCCTTTCTAGTCAAGACTTCACTAATTCTAATTATAACATAGAAATAGATATAAATACAGATGGCTCACTCAACGTAGAGGAAACAATTGAAGTAAACTTTTCAAAGAAAAAAAGAGGAATCTATAGATCAATTCCTTATAATTATAAAAAGGATGGAAAGTCAATAAATTTGGGTATCACAGACATAAATGTTGGAGGCCACAAGCATAAAGTATCCCGAAAAAATGGTAACTTAGAAATCAAAACAGGAGATAAGAACATCTATCTCGAAGGTGATCAAACGTATCGCATTTCCTATAAGATAGAAAATGGGATTCAAGACTATGCTGAGCATCAAGAACTATACTTCGACCTCATTGGAAATGAATGGAGAGCAGAAATAGCTCAACTAAACTATAAAATCAACCTTCCTCGAAATATTAGCATCAAACTTTCTGACCTGAAAGCTACTACCGGATACAAAAATCAACTTACAAACGATTTATCAATCAAACAAACCAATCCAAATACTATCCAAGGAACAACCTTTAGAGGACTTAAAGAAGGAGAAGGCGCGACGATAGCTATCAAGCTACCCAAGACATATCTTTCAGTCACGGAGTTAGCAAGCAATGGGTACAGACAGAAACTGATCAAAGAAGAGGAAAATCGAGTTCCTCAAAATCCTTGGTTGGCATTAATTCCTGTTGGATTATTCGCTTTTTTCGTTGATAAATGGAGAAGAATATTTGGTGGAAAATATAAACCAGATGATCAAGAGACCTACTCATATCCACCAGAAGGACTTACTTCTGCGCATGTAGGCGCATACATAGATCAATCGGCCAATACCGAAGATATTGTCTCCCTAATTCCTTACTGGGCAAGTGAGGGCATTCTTGAAATGAAGAACATAGGAGACGATACCCTACTTACGAAACTTACAGAACTCCCCGAAGAATATCCTAGCTATGAGCATTTGGTTTTCAATGAGTTATTCAAAAATGGAGACATGAAATCAATGTCTAGCTTAAAGGAAAAATTCTATATTACATTAGGTAAAGCAAAGAATGATCTTTCTAAAGAAGTGCTTGCGCAAGGATATTATAAACCAGAATTCATTTACTGGTTCAGATCATGGAGGTTAATTATTTTTCCTTTTGCGATGTTCTTGCTTGCAGCAATAGCATTGGGTATCTATGGGCAGTTTCCTATGGGATTCGCTTTTATTGGACTCGGAATAGCTGGCTTCTTTTTTGGTTTAGGCAAATTGCCTTTATCTGATCATGGAAAAGAAGTGAAATACAAGTTAGATGGACTTAAAATATTTTTAGAGGAAGTCCCTGAATCTGAGATTGAAAGTATAATCAAGGAAGATCCAAAATACTTCGAAAAGATGTTGCCTTTCGCTGTTGCTTTTGGCATCGAGAAAGGATTCATTCCAAAATTTGAAAACACGATGATGTATATGCCACTTTGGTATACAACTACGGGTGGCAGCAGATCATTTAGTAACTGTCTCTTATACACATCTCCGAGCCCACGAGACAGGCAGAAATCTCGT
>CAJXUU010000079.1 GCA_913061325.1 uncultured Saprospirales bacterium
CACTATCCTCTTCGTCGGCAGCGTCAGATGTGTATAAGAGACAGCTCGTACCATCTTGAATGTAATCTGCATCATTGTTCAGATATAAATACAAGCTAGCCCTGCTAGAATTATAAATACGCTCACTTATTTCAATTTCCTTATCAAACATGAATTTCGAATATGACATTGTTATATGAATATCTGTGTCAATAATAACAAGAGGAGATTGACCGATCACAGCTTTGTTAATTCTATTTGAGTGTTCTATAGCAACAATACTTAAGTCACTAAATTTAAAAGAATTAGAATCAGAAATTATATCTCTTCCTGCTTCTTTGATCGCACTACAATTATAATATTGTGCAAGTTTTTCAGTCAAAGTAGTTTTACCTGTACTTTCAGTACCTAATATAACAACCTTTAATGCATAATCAGGCTTTACGCTTTCTGGTAAATAATTCCAATTAGCAAAAAGCTCGTTTCTGATTTTGGTTGCAGAAATTGGAATAAGCCTTTTTGGTATATCAAAAGGTATGTGTTTAATACCCATAAATGAAGCTACATAATATCCATAATCTTCTGATGTAATCACAAGAGAATAATCTGGAAACATACCTTTGAATTTTTCAGACCAAACTTTCGAAACTTCTATTGAAGTGACAGAAGAATTTGGCAATTCACTTTCTAAGTAATCTAAACTTCTTATTTCTATGTGATTATGGGCCTCAAAAGTCTTTTCTATCCAGTTTTTCCTAATTGGTGCAAGAATTTTTTCTTTGTCACTACAACAAACTAAAACGGTAAGAAAGTCGCATTTTGTTAAAGCAAAATCTATCATTGCTTTATGCCCTTTGTGAAAAGGTAAAAATTTCCCAAAAACAAAGGCTTTAACCATTCTCCATCTGTTTTTTCCAATTAATCAAACCATAAGTGGCCACACCTAGGAAAATGAAATATTCTATTCCTAAAAAAATAATACCTTTTTTCAAAAATAAGAATACACAAACTATATCTACTATGATCCATAAATACCAAGTCTCTATTTTCTTTTGAGCAAGCAATACAGTGGCTATTATACTACATACCATGACAAATGAATCTGCATACGGATAAGCTGCTTTAATTTTAAAATACTGCGGTAAGAACTCATGAATATTACTAAATAGAAACCCCGTTATTAATGAGCCAATAACAACAATGCCAACAATCCAGAAATTCATGTTTCGACTGGTTGAAGTAATGCTGTTTTGCTTTGGTTTTTTCTTCCAATTGTGCCAACCATACAACGTAACTGCAAAAAAATAAACCTGCAGAAACATATCTGCATAGAGCTGTATCTGGAAGAATAAAATAAATAAAAACAACTCATTTACTATTCCAGTTGGCCAAGTAAGGATATTTGCTCTTGAGGCTAAATAAACAGATATCAACCCAAAGATTGTACCTATCAATTCTACATAACTAATTTGATAACCAAGTATTTCAAATGCTATATTACTAATTTCAAATATTTGCATTAGAAACTATATTGAATTGCCGTATAAAAGTTAGTTGGAGCTTGAACAAAATACTTTCCACTCCCATCAAAGTCAACATACCCATTATTAAAATATTTTGCATTTGTTATGTTATTAAAAAATAACGAAAATTGAAAACCTTTGAAATTATAACTTACTCGACTATTTATAAGTAAATAACTGTTTAGAGAACTAGAATTAGCAAAGTCTATATAAGAATGATCTTGATATCTTGCTGACAAGGAAATTGCAAAATTGTTGTAATGATAAATAGCTTCCTGATTAATAATAATTGGTGGTGTAAGTATTGGGCTAAATTCTTCTGCTTGCTCCTTAATCCGACTATAATTAAAGGAAGAATTATTAACAAGCCAAAAATGATTAGAGATTTTATAACTAAAAGTTAATTCAATTCCAGTTCTAAAACTCTGTTCAACATTATTAGTTAGTGCCAAGCCATTAGGTCCAAATTTTCCATCGAGCACAATTTCATTTTTAAAATCCATGTAATATAGATTCAAATTGAAATCTAATTTGCTTTTTTGATACCTAAATCCCAATTCATGGTTAAGGACATATTCTGGATTAGTGTTCCATAATATAGATGTTCCTAAGCTATCAGCTAACAAGTCATCATTTCCTCCAAACATATCATTTCTGGTTGGCTCCCTTCCTGTATAACCAAGGCTATAGTAAAGTGATGAGTTACGATTTACTTGCGCGCTCATGCCTCCTTTGGGGTTAATAAATTGCCATTCTATTTCATCAAAATCAACTGAGCCTTTATAATCAAAATTTACATTTCGATATTGTATGTCACCAAAGAAAGTAATCCATTCATAAGTAAAATCAGCTTTAGTAAAAACGCTTATTTCATTTTTGTATCCAGTATTTTGATACAATTGTCCTAATGTCCTTTCGCTCCCTTCATGCTGCCTGTTGTAAACATTTCCATGAAAACCTGTAGTCCAGTTCAAACGATTTTTCGAATAAGTATAATTACTAAAAAAACCAACAAGGTTGGATTGAAAAGCATAGTTGTACAATTCTTCCGTAGGTGGCAACCCTAGAAAATTATTAAAGTCGAAATCATAATTACCTCTCAAGTAAGTATAGTAAATACTTGACTGAAGAAATGAAGATTGATTGATTTGCCACTTATTTTGTATTTGGATAAGATATTGAGTAAACTTATCTTTTTCTTGATTTGAATTTGCATTTAATCTCCTGTCTATATTGATCAGCGAATCCGAAACGCCAAGCCAAGCCATTTCATTTTGCTGTTGGCCAGCCAGTAAATTTAGTCTCCAGGTAGAATTATCAGAAAAGGAGGCTGCACTTATAAATATTGATTGAGAATTATTAGAAGAATTGTACTTATATCCATCAGAGTATATATGTGAAGCTCTTACATAAAGTGCTTTTTTGTCCTTAATCCCACTATTATACTCCCCAAATAAGCGTAAACTATTGTATGAACCATACCCCAAACCAATTGTGGTTTTGGTTGAGTCATTTAAATTGGGGGAAAACAGTTGAACACTACCACCATAACTAGCTACACCATTTTTTGAAGTCCCAACTCCTCGTTGAATTTGAATTTTTCTTACTGAATTAAATATATCGGGATAATTTGAAAAATATGCACCTTGGTCTTCTGGCTCGTTCAAAGGAACTCCATCAAGTGTCATATTTATCCTTGTTTGATCGATACCTCTAAGTCTGAAATATGAATACCCTTGAGAATTTCCTGAGTCCGAATAATTTGTAATTGAAGGAGTTTCAGAAATTATAAAAGATGGTTCTTGTCCTGTTGATTTCAGTTCTAATTCTTTAGCGCTAATATTTTGGAAAGTTATCGGAGTAGATTTGTTTGCCTGATAAGTAACTACAACTTCTTGTAACATATTTGTAGCGCCAATCTTAATGGTGTCTTGAGCAATCGATATCTGATAACCTAGAGCAATTAAAAAAAAGGTGTTACGTATTTTGTCATACTGTTATGTTTTTCTCTTTAGGAATATCTTTCATATATGCACCAAAAAGTAAGAAAGCCAAAACCATATGTAATCCAAAAGCTACTAAATTAGGAGTGTTCCCTTGGTTATATGCTGCATACATTTGAAATGCAACCATTAGGTGAAAAAATATGATCATCAAAAATATCTTTTTGAAAGTATCATTATACTCAAACACTCTACAAAGCAAAAAACTTATTACACCAAAAGTAAGTGCTAATATGCCATAAAGTTTAGCTACAATCAATGTTTCCATTACTTGCCCCTCACTCATGAGTAATAAATCAGGTTTGAATATTAAAACCACTCCAGCAATCATTTCTATTATTCCTTGCAATAAAAGTATTTTTTTCATTCTCTACGCCTTTGTTGGACCATTTGGATAGTAATTGACTCTGAAAATTAAATGTTTAATCCAGTTTACTTAATTCTTTAGCTCTGAGAAGAGCCTGGTTCACAGCTAACTTAAAGTTGTTAGAAATCTCAAAATCATTAAGTTTGTTAAATGCCGCTTCTGTTGTTCCACCTCTACTTGAAACCCTATTTATCCAATCCTGACAACTGATTTCATTTTTATTATACAATTCGACTGCCCCTCGAAATGTCTGAAAGGTCAATAATTCAGATTCGGATTGAGAGAACCCCATTTCTTTTGCTGATTCGATCAATGACTGCATGAAAAAGAATACATACGCAGGTCCAGAACCAGATATAGCTGTAGAAGCATCAATCATGTCTTCTGATTCTTTATAGATTGATTTTCCTGTGCTATTTAGAAGATTTTGGACCATAACAAGTTCTATTCTAGTAACCGCCTCTGAAGAGGTAAACACTGTCATTCCTGCACCGATTTGGGCAGGCAAATTAGGCATTGCTCTTATTATCTTCTTAGTTCCTAGCTGACTTGCTATTGTTTCTATTTTCACTCCAGCCATGATGGATAAGATAACCTGTTGTTCATCTATATAAGGTTCGATAATAGAAAATAATGCTGAAGTATCTTGTGGTTTAACTGCCAATATGATCAAGTCCGCAGTGGTTATGTAATCACCAGTCTTTCCATAAACGGTACCAATATCAAGCTTTCTTAACGCATCAGCTTTTTCAGGTGACTTCTCCAAAATAAGCATGTTTTCTTTGCTAACAATGTGCGTTTTTAGAAAACTTTTGGCAAAGGTTAATCCCATATTGCCTCCTCCTATAATTAGTATCTTCATGTAGTAAAATTGTAAATGTAATTTCTCACTGTAAATGTGCAAAAACTATAGTTTCTATTTTACTAAAAAGAAAAAATTCACATAGTTGCCTTCCACTTATCTTTACACTTTAAAAACATAAAAGCTGCCTACCTTTGGTAAACAGCTTCTATGTTACCTAATTTAGTTTTATCCCTTATCTCCTTTTATTATAACAAAACCATTTAGTTAGTCAATGAAATAACATATCCTTGACTACTCACTTCCATCTTATATTCACCTGGTCGAATAAGTAGACTTTTACGAAAATAAGGCATATTGATTATGCTTTGTTTTCCTATAGTTATGTTTTCGTTTTGGAATACATACCTAGCTTTTTCTGAAGTAACGCTCCTCTTATCTATGAGTAGTTTTGGGTTTTCTCCGTTGAGGTCAAAAAATATTTTATTCCTACTTGACGTTTCTGCTTCTTGAATACTGCAAATACTCTCTCCTTCGCCAGAAGTAAACTCACAAAAATTAATATCAACAGGAATAAGTGTCGGTGTGTAGTCTATTTCATTTATAAATGATAATGACATAGATATCACTAATGCAATTGTCTTCGCAATCATAATTCAATAATTTAATACGGTTAAAAAATGGTTTATCAAAGGCAGAAAAAATCTACCATCCAGCAAAAAACATTGATCAAAAGTTATTCATTGTAATTGGATCCTTTTAAAAATAACCGTGCTATTTGCCGTCTTTGTATATAATCCCTTTTGAACGAGAAATGTGACGACCTTTATATTCTTTTAACAAATTATTATTAAAAATCCCTAACAATGTCTCCTCTGATAATAAATCAGCCTAAAAATTTAACATATCCTCAAGGACCAAAACTGGGTGAATACCCTAGATATCACAGATAAGATTTAAGTTATATTGCAATTTCCAAACTAATTAACCATGAATCAAAAACAAATATTCCTATTTTTAATAAGTCTATTCATTTATACAAATAATTATTCTCAAGACTGCTCTTGTACGATTGAGCAAGTGGAAAGTAATACGGTAGAATCTTGTAATATAGTAATAGGAGAAGTTGTAACTATTAGCAATGAATCAGAATTTTATAGTGCTGTAAATAATGCAAATAATACAGGAGGGAATATGACTATCCTTTTCATGGATGGAGAATATAATTTAGCATCAACATCCCAATATCCATATATAACAGCTAGTAATATGGTGTTTAGAAGTTTATCTGGTAATAGAGATGATGTTATCATATCGGGTCAAGGAATGCAGAATGTTAATCCAGGTACTGAAATAGGAATCTATTTGGTTGGAGATAATATTACAGTTGCAGATTTAACTATAAGAAATGTAGGCAATCATGGAATAGCAACCACTTCTGACAATCATTTAATTCATAATGTAAAAATCCAAAATACGTATGAACAAATGATCAAAGGAAACTCAGTCGGTGACGGTGCAGATGATTGTATTGTGCAATGTAGTCTATTCGAATATACTAACGGAATTGGACCCCAATGGTATATTGGCGGGTTAGATATCCATGGGGGTAATAATTGGATAGTAAGAGACAATGTATTTAAAAATATATCAAGTCCGTCACAACAAGAAGCCGAACATGCTGTCCATTTCTGGGACAATTCAGGAGATAATATAGTAGAAAGGAATAAAATTGTGAATTGTGACAGAGGGATAGGTTTTGGTCTCGGGAGCAGTCCTAACACCGGCGGGATTATTAGAAATAATATGATTACAAATGATGGCTCTGGGACATTCCATGATGTTGGTATCGGTCTAGAAACTTCTCCAAATACTGAAGTATACAATAATTCAATACACATAGCATATCAAAATGCTATTGAATATAGGTTTCCAGCAACTATGAATGTCCAAATCATAAATAATCTAACCAATAGAGGAATCACATCTCGAAATGGTGGACAAGCTGAAGAATCGAATAATTATGAAGAAGCTAATTCAAATTGGTATGTGGATGTTAATGAAGGTGATCTTAGGCTGATAGATAATATTTCCGAAGTTACTGATCAAGGCATAGATTTAGGTGATTTGGTGGTCGTCGATATAGATCAAACACAAAGACCACAAGGTATTTCTTACGATATTGGAGCACATGAATTAATCCAAGAAAACATAGTAGATGTTGACATGGATGGTTACAATTCGGACGAAGATTGCAACGACGAAGATTCAGCTATAAACCCAGATGCAGAGGAAATACCTAATAATGATATTGATGAAAATTGCGATGGGGTAATCCTAGTGATAGACAATGACATGGATGGGTTCAATTCGGCTGAAGATTGTAACGATGAAGATTCAGCAATAAACTCAGGTGCAGAGGAAATACCTAATAATGACATTGATGAAAATTGCGATGGGGTAATCTTAGTGATAGACAATGACATGGATGGTTACAATTCGGATGAAGATTGTAACGATGAAGATTCAGCAATAAATCCAGATGCCGAGGAAATACCTAATAATGATATTGATGAAAACTGCGATGGTGAAATTCTATCGACTTCGCTCGAGGAAACTGAGAATAATGACATTATTATTTGGCCTAATCCAGCAACAGATATTATTCATATTAAAACTAAGTCAATTCGTTTTTCAGTCACAATTACAAATAGTGTTGGCCAAAAGGTTTTAGTTCTTAAGAATACTCAGACCATAGATATCTCTAATTATAAACCAGGATTATATTTTATTTCAATAATTGATGCAAATTCAATTATCCCTGTGACGAAAATGTTTAGTATTTATAGATAATAAATGTATTAATTGGTCTAAGTATTATTCAAAGAAATGAATCTTTCAGAAATTTAGAAATAAAAAAAGACCTACATTTCTGCAAGTCTTTTACTTTTTATTTTCTTATGGTTTAGTCTTTGGTAACCTTGACAGGTTTTTTATAGTTTCTTCTAAACTCAATTTTTTGCTCAGTAGTTAGATGAGATTGTACTTGTCTATTATACTTATCTTCTAGTTTTATATAAGCTTGAGAATATTCACTTTTAGTGATTTCTTGACTTCGTAATTTTACTATTTCTTTTGCTTTACCTAGTAATACTCTTTCAAGCTTAGCTGTTTGATTTTTTGAGAAAGCTACATTTTCATTAGTAAGCGTTACAATTTTAGTAAGCTTTTCCATTTCTTTCGATTGCATTGTTTCTACAGATACACTTGATTGTCCATGTACAAACGTAGCTCCTACTACCATCAAAACGAATAATAATACCTTTTTCATAATAACTAATTTATGTTTTCTTCTTTTAAGTCTATTTCTTCTAAGTCCAATAATCTTACCAAATTAAGATAATTTCTTAAGCAATAATTATTTATAGGTTGCCAAAAATAATGGATATTTTGACAAATTGGTACTTGTTTCGCTCTTTAGACGAAAAAAATAACCAAATCGCTGCTAATAGCTCCCCATATATCGTCTCAAGAACCATTCTAAGCTTAATAAAAGCATCAATAATCCAAACAACCACTTGAAGTTCATAACAGATTCTGTATCAGACGATTGATAAACTACTGGTTTTATTTTACTGTTTGTAAGTATTTTATCAGCCAGCCCCGTAGACTTTCCACTGACGAAAACTTCCCCTCCATATTTCTCAGTAAGCGCTCTTAATAGACCATGTCTAGCGGTAAGGTCATATAATTCAAGCTGTATATTCTGAACAGAAAACGACCCTTTCTGTTCCAACGCTTCTCCTGCATAATTTACTTTTGATACATAACTATATCTACCCGCTGGTAACATACCTGCAGACAATGTATAATAGTTACTCGATCGACTAAAAGTATATTTGTATTCTTTTTTATCTTGATTGATCAGCGTGACGAATACGTCTGGCTCATTTATCATTTCATAATTATCGTTGTACAGTTGTGCATCAAGAGCTATCTGTTCATTTTCTTTATAGAGGTTCTTTGAAGAACTTACTCTGAATTTTCTTTTGTCTTCTTTTGTGCTCAAAAACTGTATTGCCTTATTCACTACACTAGTCACTACATCGTAGTTCTCGTTTTGAAGATAATCAAACAATCTCCACTTCCACACTCCTTCTCCTACCCATACTCCAGTCTTAACCCCGCTTTGATCTTTAAAACTAAGCAGCGGATATTTCGTTTCGATTTTCTTTATATTCTGGGTTAATAATACATTTGCACCAGAAGGAGAAGTATACTGCCCAAAAGGTGCAATCAGTGGAGGAAATCCTTTGAGGTTCGCACCTAATTGATCATCTACTGTAAAACTATTAAATGTCCTTACAACATCCGCTTGTATATCTTCTAGACTAGCACTGTTGCCCTCTATTTTTATATTGTCCTGTGCCTTATTTATTCCTACCAAGCTGGTTTGAGCCCCAATTAAAAATAATCGCGGTGTTCTCTTTTTATTGATATTAGAGAGTTCAACTGCTACTGGATATTTATCAGAAGGCAGATTGTGAAGTACAACTAAATCATATTTACTAACATTGAGATCCGTATCTTCTGGAAAGTGTATGTCTACTTCATAGTTTTTATTAGATGTGATGATAGACTTCATAGCTGATAAATCAGGATGAGCCCCATGAGCTAACAACAATATTTTCTGCCTAGCATCAAGAACTTCTATAAATATGTCCTTGTAGTTATTTGCTGTGGTAACTTCTCCATCAATAGGAGTAAGCGCAATTCTATATTTATTCAACCCCACTTTATCAGCATCCAGAATAATTTCTTTAGTCGTAAAATAGTCTTCCTTATTTATTCTAATGTTTTCAGATTTCAAGCGCTTAGTATTGCCATTTTCAGTTCTTGACACAGAAAGATTAGTTGACTTCCCTATACAATTTTTAGCTGCAATATCAACCTGAATCGAAAACTTATCACCTAAGTAAGCTATCTTATTATTGAATACATTTTTAATCGAAACATCTTTTTTGACTGTAGTATCACCTTGCGCAACAACATAAAGAGGTGATGTTAAATTCACCTTTGCATAAAGTGGATTTTTTCCTTCATTATAGATACCATCAGTACTCAAAATGATTGCACCTAGATTTTGATCCCCATAATTGTCGTAGATGAATTCCAATGATTCAGAGAGATTAGTTACTTTAAATCCAAAGCTATCTACACCTCCATTTTCGATTTGATCACCGATTACGAGTCTTTTGACTTCATACTTTTCAGACAATTGATCTGAGATCGTATTAAGTTCTTGCTTTTTTGCCTCTATCTCTTCATCAGATAAACTTGCAATTATAGATTGTGAGCCATCTTCAGCTATTATCACAATAGGCTGTTTTATTTCTTCTGTGATAGACTTTACCAATGGAGACAATAATAAAATAGCTATTCCTGAAACAGACAAAAACCTTAGAATGCCCATTACCCATGTAGACCATTTTGGAGACTCTGTAAATTTATTATCCTTGAAATACAATGCTATTGCATACACCACACCTAGTAAAAGGCAAAAGGTGATAAACCAAGAAGGATATTGAAATGATATTTCGTTGATCACAAATATTTAGTTTGGCTTAATCTTCAAAAAGATACTAAGAGATCAAATTGAAGATTAATATTCTATTTCTAAAGCCTGCAAATATGAGTATTTTTTTGTCCTTTTTGACTTAAAGAAAATTTAAAAACGGGGACATGATACTTTTAACGGTACATTTTTGAGAATGTTGTGATCAAAAGATGTCATAAATGCTTCCTATTTTTGTAATTACTATTCATAATTCAATGACTTACCATGAGAATATTATATTTGTGCATCCTTAAAAAATGGGTCGACAAATGGATGAATGGAAGTTAGATTTTGAATGGTTGAGAGTGAGACATATTGTCAAAGATTCTATGGATAAAAAAGATCTACCTGACTTACAATCGATCTTGTATTTGATCGGTATTCAAGAACTAGGCAGATGGGACTCGGAAAAGAGTTTTTCGAAAGAAGAAAAACAAGATCTTATGCATGTTGCTGTTTGTACGCTACTTGAGGAAGATGGCTATTTCAACTTTGAAGGTAGAGATCAAGATGGGTGGCCGCATTGGAAAGAAGACAAAAGATTTGATCTAAAAGGGATCGATGAACAAGAAGAATATTTAAAAATAAAAGTTATAAAATACTTCGATGCATTAGAACAACTCAATGGAGGATTTGCTGCACACGAAGGAGAATAAATAATAAAACTAGATACAAATGAAAATTAAATTTTTTGCGCTAATTATAGGATTCGCTTTTTTAGCATCTTGTAATTCTGATTCTAAGACGTATGTAACTATAGAGACAGAATATGGTAACATGGTAGCTGAATTATATAATTCTACTCCTAAGCACAAGGAAAACTTTATTAAATTGACAAAAGAAGGTTTCTACGATGGTCTTTTATTCCACAGAGTAATGGAAGGATTTATGATCCAAGGTGGTGATCCTAATTCTAGAGGCGCAGACTTAAGTGTAAGACTTGGATCAGGAGGTCCTGGATATAGAATAGACGCTGAAATCGGTGCTCCACATTTCAAAGGAACACTAGCTGCCGCTAGGACAGGAGGTGCATCAAATCCAGAGAAGAAATCATCAGGCTCTCAATTCTACATTGTACAAGGAAATCCACAAACAGATGGCCAACTTGACGGTTTAGAAAAACAAAAAAATATTACATACAATCCAGAGCAAAGAGCTAAGTATAAAAAACTTGGAGGAACCCCAGGTTTAGATGTTGACTACACTGTATTCGGAGAATTAGTATCAGGTCTTGATGTTATAGATAAAATTGCTGCAGTAAAAAAAGATGGTGAAAGACCAATTGAAAATGTGGTGATGAAAGTCAGAATGGGTAAGTAATTGCAGATAAATAAAAAGAAGTAAGAAATGAGTATGATTAGATATAGTTTATTTGCAATTATTGTATTAATGATGGCGTCATGCGCTAAGCCATTAGCCAAATTTGTGATTGAAGCTGATGATAAAAAAGCACCAAGCAAGATTGTATTTACAAATAGTTCTGAAAAAGCAGAATCCTATTTGTGGGATTTTGGTGATGGAAATACTTCAACAGAAGAATCCCCAGAACATAAATACTATCTTTCTGGAAAATACAATGTAAAACTAATTGCTAAAAAAGGTAAAAAAATGAGCGAATCAGAACAAGCAATAGTAATAGATCCACCACAAGATTGTCTGATATCTATGGAGACTAATTATGGTGCTATGACGATCAGGTTATATGATGGTACTCCAAAGCATAGAGATAACTTCATCAAGCTTGCCGAACAAGGGTATTATGATGGATTACTATTCCACAGAGTCATCGAAGGATTCATGGTACAGGGTGGAGACCCTAATAGTAAAGATGCTAGAGCTGGAGCTAGGCTCGGTTCAGGAGGACCTGGATATACAGTACCTGCAGAGTTCACAGATGAATATGCACACGTAAAGGGAGCATTGGCAGCAGCACGAACGGGCGGAGCATCGAATCCCCAAAAAGCATCTTCTGGGTCCCAATTCTATATAGTCCATGGACAAAAAGCAACAGCTGATGTACTAGAAAGCATGGAAACTAGAAAAGGAGTAATATATACTGATGAAACTAAAGATGCTTACATCAATCAAGGTGGAACACCATTTTTAGATCAGGATTATACTGTATTCGGAATAGTAGAAAAAGGCTTAGACATAGTAGATAAAATAGCGGGTGTTGAGACTGGTGAGTCTGATAGACCCCAAAAAGACGTAAAAATCATAAAAGTAAGAGTTGTGAAGTAAACAAACATATTCTATTTAGGGAAGACTGAGTCCTATCTAAGAATATTACTTCAAATGACATTATTAATAATAAAATGGTGATCAAATGATCAACCACATGCATTAAAGATGAAAGAGATTTTAGGAATTGATGTCGGAGCTACTGGGATCAAAGGCGCAATAGTAAATGTAGAAGAAGGTGTTTTGGTTACGGAAAGGATAAAATATCCTACACCTAAGCCTGCAACTCCTCAAGCCATGACAGAAGTCATGAAAAAGCTAATTGAAGATCACAATTGGAAAGGAAAACCTATAGGAATGGGTTTTCCTGCAATTATAAAAGATGGTGTTGCTCAATCCGCTAGTAATATTGATGATTCATGGATCGATTTTCCTATTGTTGGGTTTCTCAACAAAAAACTCAAATCTCCAATTAATGTAATCAATGATGCTGATGCAGCAGGACTTGCAGAACAAAAGTTTGGTGGTGGAGCTGATAAAAAAGGCCTCGTAATATTACTTACTCTTGGTACAGGAATAGGTTCAGCAATATTTAACGATGGAGTATTAATACCTAATACAGAACTCGGCCACTTAAAGTGGAAAGAAAGTGTAGTAGAGAAATTCGTATCCAATAATGCCCGAGAAACAAAAGAACTATCTTTCAAAGTTTGGGGAAAAGAGCTCAATAAAGTGCTCAACCACCTAGAATTTGTTTTATCACCTGATCACATCATAATAGGTGGTGGAATAAGTAAAAAATTCCATAAATATCAAGAATTCTTAGATTGTGTTGCTACAGTAGAGCCTGCACAAATGCTTAACAATGCTGGAATTATAGGAGCCGCAATGGCTGCTCCTATAGCGAAATGATAGGATATTATTTAGTTGTAGATTAGAAACTGTTTAGAGGTTTTCTACGATTTTCATTATCTTTCTGACATGAAAATATCACTCACTCATAATAGAAAATTGTATTCTGCTGATTTATCATCTGGTATAGACATTTCTATCCCATTGATACCTGGCAGTGATTCACCAAATTGTTTTTGGGCTCCTCATTTTACAGCAGAACCTGTACGATCAGGAGATTGGGTAGGAGACACTTTACAAGGTGGTGGTGTGAATTTTAAAACAGTAACTATCAATACACATGGAAATGGAACCCATACCGAATGTGTAGGACACATTGCTAAAGAACCAATTACAATCAATCAAGTACTTACCGATTTTCATCACATTGCACAAGTCATATCTGTATACCCACAAGTCATTGAAAATGGTGATAAATTGATCACAAAATCACAGATTAAAGACTCTCTAATTCAAAATGGAATAAAGGCATTAATCATTAGGACTTTGCCAAACAATGATGATAAAAAGAGAAGAATCTATAGCGGCACTAATCCTCCATACCTTCATCATGAAGCTACTTCATTTATAGTTGAACAAGGAATAGAACATCTTTTACTCGATCTTCCATCAGTTGATCAAGAAGAAGATGAAGGATTATTACTAAGCCACAAAGCATTTTGGTCGTACCCAAGTACTATTGACAAGAAAAAAACAATCACTGAGTTGATTTTTGTCAACAATTCTGTTTCTGATGGTTTATATTTGCTAAACATACAAATCGCAAGTTTCGAATTGGACGCAAGCCCATCAAAACCAGTCATATATAAGTTGATAGAAAGTGAATTTTAAGCCATTAAAAAATAAGGACTTTTACTTCGAGTACCATCGTATTGGCAGCAAAGCCTTTCGAGACAAGGTCAGGTACTATGAAGATAATCGTTCGTACATTGGTCAACTAAAATATCAAGAACGAATTGATGTAGATATAGATTACATTCTTTGTCTATTCGAAATAGGGAAATATCACAAATTTTTATCGAAAGTAGATAGCCTTATCGAAGTGGTTATTATGGATAATATTTACGGTTACAATGGCGTGAATATTTATAATGACTTGTTATTTAAAAAAGCAGCTTGCCAATTCAATACTGGGCAGTATATCAAGTCAGAAAAAGTACTTAAAGCAATCGTGAAACTAGAACCAGAAAATAATCTTGTTAGAACATTATATGGAAAATGTAAAAGAAAACAAGGTAGGGATTGGTATGAAGGCACAAAAGCAGTAGCAATGGTCATGCTTATATCTGCAATATCCATAGTATTTATGGAACTACTAATTGTCCGACCATTTTATAATGATTATGTAGCTACTTTTAGTGGAATGAGAATCCTTTTTTTTGTAACTGGTATCCTTTTCTTGGTTGGAAATGAAATTTATCTATATTTTATTGTTGGAAAGGAGATTGGGTACAAGTTTGATTTTCAAGAGATAAAAAAGAGGTTTTTGAAGTCGGAAGTTAAATAACCAATAAAATGTTTTCGGAAAGTCAATTTCTATTTAATACAATTTCTGCCTGAAAATGTCGCATATATTTAAAGTAAGACCGTTTTACGCTATGCGAAACGGGTGTTTTCTGCGAAAGCCATCCCTTATACCATCCCTTATTCCATCACTTATACCATCACTCGCACCACACTTAATTCCCCTTAAAGCTAAAGCGACATTCTCAAACATAATTGGTATAACATTCATCACTAATAAAAACTCCACTCTTTATATTAGGTGTATTTGCTTTCTTCATTTAAGACGAAGTAAAACTCGTTACATATATTCCGTTGTGCTTTACAAAGTCTTTTAGTTCATACTCTCGTATGTATGAAGCTCATTTACTTGCAGCAGTTAGTGGCGTTTTGTACTTTAGTACAAACTGAAAAAGGTCTCACACAGTGATGTAATATTACATGTGTACTATTTGGCTTTTGCTACGCAAAGTTGCGAAGTTCATGCTTGAAAGCATGAAGGCCATTAACTGGTTGCTGTTACTGACAGCAATTAGTGGCTTTTTAAATTAAATTTTCACAGCCTTTCCGTTACAACCCCATCATTCGCCTTCACTTCATACAATTCTAGATTCAGCCCAGTCTTGGAATTATAATCTTTCCACAGTTTTTCAACATCTGAGTCTGCCAATTCTCCTTTCACAAAGTTGATTGTACAACCTCCAAATCCACCCCCCATAATTCTACTTCCAAGGATATTGTCAATTTTTTGACTTCTATCAACAAGATAATCAACCTCTGGAGTACTCACTTCATAATTATTAGATAGACTGTGATGTGATGCCAATAATAATTCGCCAAGTCCATCTACATTTCCACTTTCCATTAATTGTGCCGCAGCGATTACTCGATTATTTTCTTCAATAACGTGAGTGCATCTTTTTCTCGACCTTTCATCAGTCAGATATTGAGACACATCTGAAAGCATCATATCTCGAAGCGTTTTTACATTATTTCTATGCCTAGCTACCTGCACAACTGCCGCATCACAAGTGGCTCTGCGCTTATTGTATTCTGTATCTACCAGATTATGCTTTTGACCACTGTTAAATAGATAAAACTTGTATTCCTCTGAAGGAACTTGATATTTCTTCACGGAAAAATCAGCAAAATCTATCATTAATGCTTTTCCTTTTTCACCTTTAAGAATTGCAGTTTGATCCATAATGCCTCCGTTTAGACCGATACCATTTTCAGCTTGAGAAGCTAGATTAACAAGATCGTCTAAACTATGATTGTATTCAAACAATTGATTTACCCCAGCCAAAAAACCACAAGTCAATGCCGAAGACGAAGACACACCCCCTCCCTGAGGAAGGTTACCTCCAAATACTATATCTATTCCTGTCGATTGATCATATGAAAGTGCTACCAATGAATTGATGAAGTACCTTGTCCAGCCATCTGTAGCAAAAGTAAGATTTGATATATCAATAATATATTCTTCTTCAATATCCAGCGCTATTAATCTCAATTTCCCAATATCATTTTTACCAATAAACATCCCTATGCTTTGCTCAATCGCGAATGGAAAAACAAGTCCGTGGTTATAATCAGTATGCTCTCCTATAATATTGGCTCTTCCTGGAGATTTGACATAAATCTGAGGATTACCAAAATGCTTTTTATATTTTCCTAATATTTTGTCTTTCATACATTTATACTAAATTTAGAATCTCTCTTTTTCTAAAAACCAAAACGAATGTGGATATGTTAGTAATTCAATTGGAAATATAGCTATTAAGCACTATGGTTATTATGCTTTATTGCATATTTTCGCACACATATAAATTATTTATAAAATAAGTTTCTCCCTAATCAAAACAGTAAACTTAAGAAACATGTCAAGCTTCGCACAAAAAAGTTTTCAAAGAAGGCATATCGGAATAACAAGTGCCGAAAAAGATGAAATGCTTAAAGTCATAGGTGTAAATAGTCTGGATGAGTTGATCAATCTTACTATACCTACCCATATCCGAGCTGAGAAGGAGATGGATATTCCTGATGAAGTTTCGGAATATGCATATCTAAATGAGTTGAAGACAATCGCTCAGAAGAACAAAATATTCACCAACTATATTGGACAAGGATATTATGGGACGATTACACCTTCCGTGATTTTGAGAAATGTATTTCATAATCCAGGATGGTATACACAGTATACCCCTTATCAAGCTGAAATCGCACAAGGAAGATTGGAAGCACTTTTGAATTTCCAAACCGTTGTATCTGACCTTACAGGATTACCTATAGCAAATGCATCTCTTTTGGATGAAGGAACAGCTGCTGCCGAATCTATGGCAATGTTCCAGGGAGTAAGAAATAAAAAAAGGAAAAACAACCCTGCGACTAAGTTCTTTATAGACAATCATGTATTCGACCAGACGGTAGATATCATGATTACACGAGCTGAACCAATCGGGGTAGAAATCGTACGTGGTGACTATAAGTCGGTGGAAATAAATGATGACTATATCGGTGCATTGGTCCAATATCCTAATCAGATAGGAAGTGTGGAAGATTACCGAGCATTCACTGCGAAATGTTCGGAAATAGGCGCATATGTATGTGTTGCCGCTGATCTTATGAGTTTAGCATTATTGACTCCTCCTGGAGAATGGGGTGCACATGCAGTAGTAGGAAATACTCAGAGATTCGGAGTTCCTATGGGCTACGGTGGACCACATGCTGCATATTTTTCTACAATTGAAGATTTCAAAAGACAGATTCCAGGGCGGATTATTGGGGTATCACAAGATAGACTCGAAAACAGATCTCTTAGAATGGCGCTTCAAACAAGAGAGCAGCATATCAAAAGAGAAAAAGCAACTTCTAATATTTGTACCGCACAAGCATTATTAGCTGTGATGGCTAGTATGTATGCTGTATATCATGGGCCTGATGGTGTAAAAGATATAGCTAATACGATTCATCATCATACTTTTGTTCTAGCCAACAATCTAAAAGCAATCGGCTACAAACTGGCAAATGATAGTTATTTTGATACATTAACAGTCAAAGCTTCAAAAGAAGAGCAAACAAAAATCAAAACCGCTGCAGAAGCAAAAGAGATCAACTTCTTCTATTCTGCTAATGGTGTGTCTATCTCTGTAGATGAAACAACAGACAAAGCGGCTATAATAGGAATCGTAAAGTTACTTGCTGATCTAAAAGGAGTAAAACATAATATATCTGATGCCAACGGGCAGATGGCAATTCCTTCAGATTTACAAAGATCAAGCGATTATCTTACTCATCCAGTATTCACAAGTCACCATACTGAGTCAAAGATGATGAGGTACATCAAGAGTCTTGAGAACAAAGATTTATCTCTAGTACATAGTATGATTGCATTGGGATCATGTACTATGAAATTGAATGCTGCTACAGAATTAATCCCAGTAACATGGCCTGAGTTTTCATTATTACATCCATTTGCACCGGCAGAACAAGCAACTGGATATGCACAGATATTTGATGAATTGAACAAATACTTATGCGAAGCTACGGGATTCACCGCATGCAGTTTACAGCCCAATAGTGGCGCACAAGGTGAATATACTGGTCTAATGACAATTGCGGCTTATCATAAAGATAGAGGCGATCTTCATAGAAATATCGCATTGATCCCATCTTCCGCCCACGGTACTAACCCTGCATCAGCTGTAATGGCTGGCATGAAAGTAGTGGTAGTGAAATGTGATGATGAAGGAAATATTGATGTAACTGACCTTAAGGCAAAAACAGAAGAGCACAAAGAACATCTTGCGGCACTTATGATCACCTATCCAAGTACACACGGCGTATTCGAGACCGAAGTAAAAGAAATATGCGCTAACATCCATGAAAATGGAGGCCTCGTTTATATGGATGGAGCCAATATGAATGCACAAGTCGGACTTACAAGTCCGGGTATCATCGGTGCGGATGTATGTCACCTTAACCTGCATAAAACTTTTGCTATTCCGCATGGTGGAGGTGGGCCTGGTATGGGACCAATCTGTGTAAATGATAAACTTGCACCATTCTTACCTAGTCACAAAATGGCAAAGACTGGTGGAGAAAAAGGTATCACTGCAGTTTCAGCAGCTCCTTGGGGAAGTGCTAGTATTTTATTGATTTCTTACGCTTATATTAGATTGCTAGGTAAAGAAGGTATGCTTAATTCTACTAAGTACGCGATCTTGAATGCTAACTATATGAAGGCAAGATTAGAAGCGCATTATCCTGTTTTATACAAAGGAGAGAATGGAATGGCAGCTCATGAAATGATCCTTGATCTAAGACAATTCAAACCACTGAAGGTAAGTGCTGAGGATGTTGCCAAGAGATTAATTGATTATGGATTTCATGCTCCTACCTTATCATTTCCAGTAGCGGGTACAGTGATGATAGAGCCTACAGAAAGTGAAGACAAAGATGAATTGGACAGGTTCTGTGATGCTATGATTTCTATCAAAAAAGAAATAGATGCAATAGCTAGTGGAGATGCTGATACTGAGGATAATGTACTAGTCAATGCACCTCACACCTTACACGAGATCACATCTGACGATTGGTCACATCCTTACTCTAGAAGTGCAGCAGCTTATCCACTACCTGTCTCTTATACACATCTCCGAGCCCACGAGACAGGCAGAAATCTCG
>CAJXUU010000080.1 GCA_913061325.1 uncultured Saprospirales bacterium
AGAAGGGAAAAAGAGCAAGCAGAAGAATGTAATTTTATTATTGTTTCATTCCTTAACTGTGGATAAGCCTGTGTTTTCTGCCTTGAACTTAAATTAATTTTCAATGAATCTAAAGTAACATATCCAAACAGATATGGTATAACTGATTAAAGTTAGTGGTGATATGTAATTGATACTTTGGCATCCTGTACGTTCAATTAAATCTTTGAAAAAATAGCTGCATTAATAACAGCAAAGTCAAATTTTAAACCATTCTTCACTCCCAATTTAACGTTCGAAATCAAAAAAGCCACTTCCCAAATCAATGGAAAGTGGCTTCGATATTATTTAAGTCTGAAATTATCTCTTAGATAAACGGAGCAATAACTAGAGCTACTACAGACATCAATTTCAATAAGATATTCAATGAAGGTCCAGAAGTATCTTTGAACGGATCACCAACTGTGTCCCCTACTACTGTTGCTTTGTGAGCTTCAGATCCTTTATAGTGCATTACACCATCAATCTCTACGCCTTCTTCAAACATTTTCTTAGCATTATCCCAAGCACCACCAGCATTAGACTGGAAGATTGCCATAAGAACACCACAAACTGTTACTCCAGCAAGAACTCCTCCTAACATCTCAGCTCCTCCAAGGAAACCAAATGCTACTGGTGTAACTACTGCAATAAGTCCTGGTAAAATCATTTCACGAATAGATGCCTCTGTAGAAATTTCTACACATTTACTATATTCAGCTTTACCATCTGCTGCTTCGAAAGTAGCAACATCTGCTGCTGACCATTCGCTTTGTTCTTTACCGTCATTTCTCTTCATTACTTCTAATGCAGCTTTCAATTCTGGAATATCAGCAAATTGTCTTCTTACCTCGTTGATCATATCCATCGCTGCTTTTCCTACTGCATTCATAGATAGTGCAGAGAATAAGAATGGAAGCATTCCACCAATCAAAAGACCAGCCATTACTTTAGGTTGTGCAATATCAATTGATGTAATACCAGCTGTTGCCATAAATGCTGCAAATAACGCAAGAGCTGTCAATGCCGCAGATCCGATAGCGAATCCTTTTCCAATTGCTGCTGTAGTGTTACCTACTGCATCTAATTTATCTGTTCTTTGTCTTACTTCTTTAGGCAATTCAGCCATCTCTGCAATACCTCCTGCATTATCTGCAATTGGTCCATATGCATCTACGGCTAATTGGATACCAGTGTTTGACAACATACCTACCGCTGCAATAGCGATACCATAAAGTCCTGCAAAGTGGTGAGCTCCTAAAATAGCTGCAGCCAATACGATAATAGGCGCAGCTGTTGAGATCATCCCAACTCCAAGACCTGCGATGATGTTTGTTGCAGCCCCTGTTAATGATTGTTTTACGATTGACATTACAGGCTTAGACCCTGTACCAGTATAATGTTCAGTAATCATACCGATCAGTAGACCAGCAAAAAGACCACATAGTACTGCGAAGAATACACCATTTGCAGTATATCCGCCCATACCATTAGGAAGCATCCATTGAGCAATTGCCCAAGTAGCAGCTAACATTAGACCCGCAGAGATAAATTCTCCCGTGTTTAATGCTTTTTGTGGATCTCCACCATCTTTTACCTTTACGAAGAATGTACCTATAATTGATGTAAGTATTCCTACTGAAGCCAATACTAAAGGAAGTAATACAGCATTCATACCACCGAACTGATTTCCAACTTCAAAACCGCCAGTTATACCTATATAAGTTGCACCTAATACCATAGTAGCTATGATTGATCCAACATATGATTCAAAAAGATCGGCTCCCATACCAGCAACATCACCTACATTATCACCAACGTTATCAGCAATAGTTGCAGGGTTTAATGGGTGATCCTCAGGAATACCAGCTTCTACCTTTCCTACTAAATCCGCTCCAACATCTGCAGCTTTAGTATAGATACCTCCACCCACTCTTGCAAACAATGCAATAGATGATGCTCCAAATGAGAATCCCGTCAAAACAGTGATCACTTTAGTTACTTGATCAACATTTGCTGTACCAAACATATTAGTATACAAGAGTAATAAAACTCCAAGTCCTAAAACACCAAGTCCAACAACTCCAAGTCCCATAACAGCTCCTCCTGCAAATGCTACTTCTAACGCTTTTCCAAGACTAGTTCTTGCAGCTGCAGTAGTTCGTACGTTTGCCTTCGTAGCCACTTTCATACCAATAAATCCAGCCAATGCTGAACATATTGCTCCTAATATAAACGATAAAGCTACCATTGGAGATGAAGTTTCAGTCATTCCACTCCAAAAAAGTAATGCTGCAACGATTACTACGAATATTGCCAACACTTTATATTCAGCTTTTAGAAATGACATTGCACCATCACTAATATGCTTAGCTATTTTTGCCATTTTCTCAGTACCTACGTCTTGCTTAGATACCCATCCTGATTTCCAGAAAGTAAAAAGCAGTGCCAGTACACCAAATACTGGAATTACGTACATTAAATTTTGTCCCATTTAGATTGTTTTTAGTTTTTAAATTTTGCGAATTTCGATTTCAATAATGATAGAATTTTCACAAATAACATCTATCACAATTTTAATTCGGCGCTAAAAGTACATTTATTATTATAATTCCCAAAGAATGAAAAAAGACATATATTATTTAAATTTATGCATCTAGCAATTTATCTATAGTGACCATGAATCTGAACATGGAATAAAACAAAAAATCTTAAGCAATAATTGAGTATTTTCTAGCACTTAGAAAAGATGGCAAAAAAAATGAGGTAATGCGTATGCACCACCTCAACCCTAACCAAATGAAATCAATAATAAAATTGATTTAACTTGGTGTAAATATAACACAAAGTATATAAATACAGTATTTAATGAATAAAATATTACACTTTGGGTTAAAAAAGTAGATGATATTATAATTCACTCCTTTTTATAAGGTCGAAAATAAGCTCAATAAAAAGTCAAACAACATAAGTTTTATTATTTGAATCTAAAAATTCTTAAGTGCCTTCGATAGTATGTATCAATCATTTGCTAACAACAACCCTAATAAAAACTGGTAATTTAAAAGTTTTGAGTTTTTATATTAATTACT
This sequence comes from uncultured Saprospirales bacterium, assembly GCA_913061325.1. Taxonomy (GTDB): domain Bacteria; phylum Bacteroidota; class Bacteroidia; order Chitinophagales; family Saprospiraceae; genus CAJXUU01. Next base: position 3,111 of record CAJXUU010000080.1, read on the forward strand.
TATTGAGTTTCTAAACTACATTTGTCTAAATTTCAATTATGGACAAAAAGCAGATTAATAAAAGAGCGGAATATTGGACATCATCTGTATTTGATGAAGAAACAAGAAATGAGGTTAAAAACATAATTGAAACTGACCCAACTGAGTTGGTTGATAGATTCTATAAAAATTTAGAATTTGGGACTGGAGGCATGAGGGGCATCATGGGTGCAGGTACAAATAGAGTGAATAAATACACACTTGGAAAATCTACCCAAGGCCTTAGTAATTATATAAAATCTACATACCCTGACGACGAGTGGAAAGTAGTGATCGCTTATGACTGCAGGCATAATAGTGATACCCTGGCTAGAACAGTAGCAGAGGTGTTTTCAGCAAATGGAATCTATGTTTACTTATTTTCAGAACTAAGGACAACACCTGAATTATCATTTGCCGTAAGGCATCTTGGTTGTCATGCTGGTATAGTACTCACTGCATCACATAATCCACCAGAATACAATGGATACAAGGCATATTGGACCGATGGCGGCCAAATAGTCCCTCCTCAGGATGGTGAAATAATAGCCAGTATAAATAGTCTTTCAATCGAAGATATAAACTTCAATTACGATGAAAAGCTTATAGAACTTATTGACAAAGAGTTAGATGATGCGTTTATTTCAGCATCGGTCACTAATGGAGATTTCGAAGCAAAAAATAGGGATAAACTAAAAATTGTTTTTACGTCTTTGCATGGAACTTCTATTACTGCTGTACCCCAGGTATTATCAAAGGCGGGATATACAGATGTAACTATAATTGCTGAACAAGCTAAACCAGACGGTGACTTCCCCACAGTCAAATCACCAAATCCTGAGGAACCTGAAGCTCTTAAATTAGCCATAAAAAAAGCGGAAGAAATAGGGGCTGATATTGTAATTGGAACTGACCCCGATAGTGACAGACTAGGTATTGCTGTTAGAAATACAAAAGGTAAAATGCAACTTCTCAATGGCAACCAAGCAATGGTATTGATGACTAAATTTCTTCTCGACAACAGAACTAAAGTTGGTCTTAAAGGGAATGAATACATCGCATCCACAATTGTATCGACTCCAATGATGCAAAGATTAGCTGAAGCCTATAAAGTCGAAATAAAGACTTCATTAACTGGTTTCAAGTGGATAGCAAAGATGATAAAAGATTATCCAGAACTAGATTTCATTGGTGGAGGTGAAGAGAGTTTTGGTTTTATGGTAGGAGATTTTGTCAGGGACAAAGATGCTGTTACGTCTACATTACTTGCTTGTGAAATAGCGGCCAATGCAAAGTCTAGTGGCAGTTCATTTTATCAAGAACTATTAGCATGTTATACTCAATATGGATTATATAAAGAGAGATTGGTATCGTTAGTAAAAAAAGGAGCAAGTGGCGCACAAGACATCAAACAAATGATGGTTGATTTCAAAGAAAACCCATTAGAAACTATAGATGGATCTATCTTAGTAACTATTGATGATTACAATACTTCGACATCGAAAAATGTGATTACAGGAGAAATAAGAGACATCGACATACCAAAATCGAATGTATTGATCTACACTACAGAAGATGGGTCAAAAGTAGCGGCAAGACCAAGCGGGACAGAGCCTAAAATTAAATTCTATATTAGCGTAAATGATGCTCTAAATGATGTTAGTAATTTTGAAAATAAGAACGGCGAACTCCAAAATAAGTTAGATAGAATAGTCTCGGAATTAGGAGTTTGATTTCAAAAAATTATCCCCTAACATATTATTCCGATTGCCTTACTTATTTATTGTTTTACTATAACATACTCAATAAAAGGGTAGCATTTTACTTTTCTAAAATAAGCACGATCTTATTAAAATCAGCTGCCGCATTGATCACAGCTCTATAGTCTTCATATTTTTCTATTGGATAGTTTATCGCTTGATAATATTCTTCATTAGTAATTGTCAAGACATTTGCATCCTGAGCATACTTACAATCAAATAATGCCTCCATCTTACCATCGATTTTTGTTTCGAAATACATCTCCAACATCTCAGGATTTGAAATTTTGTATCCTTCTGGAAGACGAATTTTGATTTCTCTATCATAATGATGAGGGTATTGAATTTCTACAGGATACTGACGCTTCTCCGTTTGGTATATTTCTGATTGTTTACCGATAACTTGTCCTAATTTAAAGAGAATTTTGTCTCCTGCTATCTGTATAAGATCACTTGCATGAAAGTCAATGATCAATTCAAACTTTCCTTTCCCGATATTCTCTAATCCTCCATTTTTAGTTTCTATATTGTCTAATTCGACATCGGCAGCATAGTTTTTAGCAATATCTCTTATGATTTCATCATATTGGTCAGGTGGAACCAAATCTACAATAGGCTGTATATTTGCCGCTGCATAACCACCGAAATGAATATTTGATCGTACTTTAGGATTGTCAACCTCTTCAGAGAAATCTATAAAAATTCTCATAGTATCACTGGTCACATCCATACCTGGTAGTTTGATTTCAATCAGCTCTGCAGCGGCCATTATTGAGCCTCCAAATTCAACTTCTTTAATTTTCAAACCAAAATTATTCCCATATTCATATCCGAATAACGGCGTACGATATATCAGTGCTGTTGGATCTATATATTGATCTATCGATGGTACATATATGATGGCTTCATCAAGGTGATTTGTTGTTTCAAATTCTTTATCAAATATTTTTTTAAATCGATCACATGAAAGCACTATCTCTGATTTGATACCCGCTTCTAAGAGCATGGACCTGTAAAGTCTAAGCAAAAGATATAAATTCGATTGTTTAGAATTAATTAGATCTACGAGGTTACCATTTTCTCTATAGTTAATATTATATACTATATTTGATTTGATAAAGTGCTCGATATCAAGCGTTTTGGTATTATCATCACCACTTAAATTAAGAGGCTTCATAAACTTCTTTAGCGCCTTTTTTTCTTTTTTCTTTAATTCTATTGCAAGGTTAGGATGGAAACCATCTACGAACTCAGCATAGTTATAAAAGTTTCTATTTCCATTTGCAGTATTCTCGAATAACTTGTACCTGAACCCTTTTATATGTTTGGCTGGGTTTGCCATCTTTTCACTTCTGTTTGCAGCCGATATATTCTGATCTGTTACTTTTAGCATTTTTTTTCCAAATGCTGTACTGTCTATAGATATTGCTTCAGACAATCCATTATATGATTTATAATCTAAAATTAAATGAGAAGGATAATATAATTCAAAATCTACTTCTATAATCGGTGCAGAAAACTGAAAATTCATCATTCGACCTTTAAATTCTGGTGACTCTTTCAACAAATACAACTTCTCGATAATTGCTCCTTTTTCTAGTCCCTTAATCGCATAATATTCGTATTTATTGCCAGATTCAGGATCCACTTCTTCGTGGATATCATCTTTAATTAGTTCTATAACATCTCCGCTAGGAAGTATAACTCTATTTTTATTATACACGAACTTGTCAGTCTGCCCCGCTTGAATATAGATTCTATTATTTTTCTCAATCGCTTCATCTGAATTGACCAGAATCTTTTCATGATGTAGGTAATATTGCACTACAGACTTCTCATCTGCAACTATGTCAATCTTTCTCTTCAAAAATAGAGTGACCTCTTCTTTATCCAAAAATTCGGCAGGCACTTCAATATTCCTATCGTCAAATCCGTAATCACCGAAAACATGGTCTTGGGCCAATGATGGTGTAGAAAGTAGTCCAATGAGTAATAAAATAATGTTAATTATCTTCATAAGTATAATTGTTTTAAGGCGTTTCTGCCAGGTGTAGGATCGTAATATTGAACTTACGTTTTATCTTTTAATGTGATGGTTTGTTTCATGTAATTTTTAATCTCCTTTACTGATTTATTCCACGCATCAAAATGAGTAGGGTCTATAGAGATTTCTCTCAATTTTATAGAATAATCTAGTGTTACTCTATTGTCATACTTATTGTATTCGCCATTATAAATGAATTGACCATTGTCTATATAAAGTGCCTCAGGAAGAGATCCTATTTCTTTATTTGCAGGTATTTCAAGATCAACCTGAATTACATAGTTGAGTTTATATTCAAAGACAAAAGGAAATATTCTATCATCCTCGAATTCATCGATTAATGTCAGTTCTCTAAGAAACATATTTATATATATTTCATCATCTAGCTCCACTAAATAATTGTCTAACTCGTAATCGAAATTAATAATGTACATGGAATCCCTTTCTTCCACATTCTGTTCTACAGGATTAAGAAGTTGAAACTTATTGCTTCCAAGTCTAACTCTTCCTTTTATACTATTGAATCTTTTTTTATCATTGGTGGTGCTCATTCTAGCAAGAATGTTAGATCTAGCTATACCCGACATAGTGGTTTTGCCTTTTCCTTTTATTATTGATCCATCTACCTTAGCTGATACTTTGATAGTGACTTCATTGTCATCTTCAGATACGATGGGCACTTTATGTAGCTTATATTCGTCCTTGCTTATGCATATCAAGGCTTCCTTTCCTTGTATAAAAGATGAAGGCAATCCGTATCTGGTTTTTTGATCTGTCGCATCTAGAAAGATAATTTCATCTCCATTTATATATGCTGCAATCATATGATTATCAACTCCTGGAGTCGGCAGTTCTGAATATGTGTAAGGAATGACTCTACTGCCTATCCATGTAAGATAAACATTACTTATACCTATTCCACTGCACATAGCAGTAATGATACTTGACATGTCTTTACAATCTCCAAATTTTCTTTCACATACAAGATTCGCTTCTCGCGGAATAAACCCTTCATATCCATTTTCGTATGCTATGTATTTGATATTGTCCTTTACCCAATAATAGATTGCTTTTACTTTTTCCTCTTCTGTATCATATGGCTCAGTGACTGCAGAAGCAATATTAATCAGTTCCTCATTTATCTCACTGTTCACCCCTTCTACAAAGCTCTGATAATAATGAAATAAGTCATCCACAGTCCCTAATAAATTAGAATTCTTGTCAGCTCCCTTATATTGTTTAATATATATTGCTATGTGTGGCGCTGTATATAGTATTCCTGGTCTTGACATTTCATATTTGAATGGTTCTGTATCATATACCTCCCATATATAAATTGTCTTTTTTCGCTTTTCTTCCTTTCTGAAATTAATATCCACACCTTCCTCGTGAAATAACTTATACCCAATCTCGATGTCATTGTCCACTTCTAACCTAAACATCATTTTTTCTGATGGCAAGCTTTTTTGAAAAATATAACGGCTTAACAAATTTGGATCTCTGTATTCAATCTTTGTTTTTAGAACTTTTTTTGCCCCTGGCTCTAAGCTCTTAAAAGTCACCTCTTTCTTCTTTATTTCATCGTAAAATATATTAGCATCATCATTCGCAAACTCTTTAATCAGATTAGACTTTATTTTTTTACCTTTTTTTGATATTGTATATGCCTCATACTCTAGCACAGGCGACAGTTCTGAATCATAGAACTCCTCTTTAAAATTCTTGATCCCAGTTTCATTTAATATAATAGATTCGAAGTAGTCTTCTTTGATAATGCTAAGTTTCCCTTTGTTAATCTTGATCTTGAATACAGATTCATCAGACACTATTACTTCACTCTGATTCTCATATTTCAGAAGATAATCAGCAAACTTCATCTCTTTCTGAGCGTGCATACTCACAGCTGATAATAAGAAAATGAATACTACCCTACTTAATTTCCACAAGCTCGTCCGCATCATATATTTTTGTAATTTTTAATTTGCCATTTTCATATATCTCATATGAACCTACTTTTTCATCCAGTACTTGGGTATACTTCAATTTTATTTTTTCATTTTCATCATAGTACATTACATCTCCATCTAACATGTCCTTCTTGAACTCTTGACTTCTATAAAGCTTACCATTTGGATAGAAATATTTTGTACTTCCGTCCAACATTCCATTGAGATAATTTCTCTCGAATATTTGATTTCCGCTTTCATCATAAATCGCATATTTACCATCTATATATCCTTTATTTAATGTAATTTCAAGCGCTATCCCTCCATTTTCATAATATAAATTATTATCCTTCTTCTCACTACTTGACTTTATCCAATCGTCATCAATCATTGTTTTGTATTTCATGATAATGTCATCTACATAATATAGTGTAAGCAGTAATTTACCTTGAGAATTAGAAATTTTGAACTCGCCCTGCTTTATATCTTTGACGTTATTGTATTCTTGGAATATCGCTCCACTCTGCGTGTATGTTTTTTCTACTCCATATTCTTCATCGTTTAGAAATTCGCTAGTGACACGAAGCACCCCTAAATCATCATAGTATTTACATAATCCATGTTGCGTTCCATTCACAACCATGCCATCAAAAAACACATTGCCCGATCCTGAAAAATACCTAGTACGACCTTCTCTAATTCCATTCACAAAATTAGTGACATATATTGAATCCCCGCCTTTGTCAATTCCAAAATAAGGTCCATGAAACTCCCTATTCAATAGATTCATTTGGAATCTAACTGGACTATAGCTTACCTCTTTGATTATCTTACCCGATTGTTTTCTGTAGTCAATCATACTACCTTTACTGCCATCTCTTTCGATATATGAAGATGATACCAATTCTCCATTTTCATATTTATCTACATTGGTCAATACTCCATTAGAATTAAAGTAATTGTACCTCCCTAGTGGCTGATCATCTTTATAAAAACCTTCAGAAGCCATCTTGCCATTCGCATGATAACTTATAGTTACACCATTTAATTTACCATCTTTATAGTTATAAGCGTTTTCTAAAACACCATCTTTATATTGTTTATATAATCCATTGATGAGATCTTCATTTATCAGATATTCAATTTTCAAATTACCTTTTTTATCATAAAACTTAGAAGTTCCATTCTCTTTACCGTCTTTATAATTGATCTCCGACCGTATGTTGCCATTCAAATAATAAAAAGTATTCTGCCCATCGAGCTTTCCATCTTTGTATCTTCTATGACAAACAATATTGCCATCAATATCATACAATTTATGATTTTTTAGATTGGCCTTACTTCCTTTTTCTTGTCCTCTTGTATATTGTATACACTCTTTTATTTCTTCTCCATTAAACTTTTGAGAAGTGTACTTAATGCCGTCCGAATAAAAATCTAAACCTTCTAATTCATTATTCTTAATTCTGGATACTTGACTGATTTTCCCATTTACATATTCTGTTGATGTAGCTTCTCCATCATCAACCACATAATCTAATGTAATATTCCCAGCTTTGTCTTTGACCGTATAGTTTCCTGAGGCGATATCGTCATTGAACAACACACTAGACAACTTTCTTCCATCTATATCATAATATTCTGACAGTCCGTTTAGTTTACCTTTTACATATGATTCAGTTGAGTTCATATTACCATTTTGGTAATAATTAATTCTTTTGCCATCGAATTTACCCATATTGTATTCGACAGTAAATTCCAGTTGGCCAGAAGCGTAATTACAATATGACTTTCCATGAAACTCATCATTTTTAAAAGTACTTTGACAGTAGATCGATCCATCTTTATAGTAAGTTGTATATAGCCCTTCAGCTACATCATTTTTATTAATCCATTCTGAAGACTTCTCCCCAGTGTCATAATAAGTTATTTGCGCACCATTTTTAGCTCCTTTTTCAAAATTAATTTCTTCCGTTTTACCCCCATCAGTATTATAATATGTAACTATTCCAACAGGCTGATCATCGACTATACTGGCCTTACCTGTCATCCTTCCATATTGGTCTACAAATGTTGACCAGCCTTGTTTCATCCTTCCTTCATATTCTGAGATCATGGTTGGCACACTATTTTCACAGTATACTATCACATCTGAGTCCTTGCCATGGTGTGGCATTTTTCTCACTGCAAAGTGATGCCAAAAATTATCTACGAAATATTCTTTGTAGAAACTTGTGATGTCTTTCTCCTTCTTCTTTATTTGATCTTCAAAATTTTCTAGTCCTGTAAGTGTATAGTAAGTAAAGTTTTCAATATGTCCTTTTTTATAAATGTCCGCTAAATATGGAATATATTGCTTCTCAAAAAAACCGTCTTTTACTTTGTGCTCAGAAGCATATTCAGCAATAGCTTGAGCATGACGGGTGTAAATGTCATCAATATCACATTCCAGTTTGTACTTTTCATTCAATGGAAATTGGTTTCTAAGTATTAGTGTCAATTTAGAAAAATCATCCCCCGTCTCACTAAATATAAAGTCCTTTTCTTCAAGATAGTTTTGCGCCATTTTCTGGTTAAGTTTTATGACGGCATTCAATGCAAATTCATCCTCAGGATCGTCAGCAAGATATCCAAGCAACGCCAATGCTCCCTCAGCTATTTGTCCATTTTCTAGAGCTACTACGCCAAGCAGGTAATGAGCTTGTGAATGTGAAGGATTTATCATAATTGTCCTTTTTATATAGTCAATACTTTTCTGCACCTCACCACTTCTATAATAAGATATTCCCATATTAAATATAAGATGACTATAATTTGGATATTTGGCTTCAGCTTCTTGGTAAATAGTCTCAGCTTCTTCGTACCTCTCAGAATTACGCATCACACTTCCATAATTGACATATAGACTAGGCATTATGTCAAAATGGTCACCTTCATATAACTTCTTATACAATGCGATTGCTTCATCTGTTTTTTCCTCGGTTAAATAAGTGTTTGCCATTTCAATCTGGCAGCTGTAGTAATATTTCTCATCGGAGGGATGTACTTTAGCCAAGACTGAACGTGCCTCTATATAATTTTCTTCTTCAATATGTTTCAATGCTTCATTGACAAAAGCTTCTGAATCATAAAATTCAACTTGAGCATGAGAATAAGAAAAAAAGAATAGACAAAGTAAAGTACAGATAGCTTTATTCATTGTATATAAATTTATGGCTGGATTAAAATGTAATTGATATTTGGTCTATTCGAAGTTCAATATATAAAGTAAATTAATTTATCTCAAGTTTCAATAAGTATTTAACAATTGTTCGGCTAAAATAAATCTCTCATGAAAAAAATAGACACAGTTTCATATTAGCTCCTTTCTTTTATCCTTAATTATTAACCAATTGAAAAACAATCCTAAAGAATAAAATTAACCAAAAAAGCCATCAGAAATTAATCTGATGGCTTTTATAATTTTTTCTAAAAAGTAAATATTATTCACTTCCTCTTCTTGCTATCATTTGCTCAACTCCTGCCGTGAATTCAGCCACAGTCTTAGTGTATCCAGTTTTCCCTAATGCACTAATTGCAAATTCTCCTGAGTCATTTTTACTTAAATCAAAAACATGTATTGTAGGATATCCCCTAACACCAAATGCTTTTTGAAGGTTTCTATTTTGTTTCTTTATTTCTTGAGGCAATTGTTTTCTTCTAGGAAAATCTAACTCAAGTAATACCACATTCTCCTTTGCCCAAGTTTTAAATTCATCATGAATAAAAACACTCTTTGTTAATCTTTTACACCACCCACACCAATCACTTCCAGTGAAGTTAGCTAAAATAGGCTTACCTGTTTCTTGTGAAACTTCGTATGCTTCGTTAACATCTACGAGCCATCCTTCATTCTCTGCGGCATAAGTCTGCGCTGATGATTGACCAAAAGTGAAAGTCCCCATAAATACGAATAGAGCAAGGAAATTCACTTTCAGTACTCTTGTTAAATTAATAGCTTGCATATTGTTTATTTTTTTTACTTAATACAAATATCGTGCAAAAGATTGACATTGATATTTCCATTTATACGATAGAGGTGTGAAGATAGTTACATTTATTTTGTTCTCAATGTCAATATTTGGACAGAATTAATAATAGGAGTCACTTTTAATATTTTATTAAGAGTTTGCGGTCGAATTTATTCGAATTAAAGATTTGCAAAGTGGTCTAACCACATGTATCGCCTAAAAAGCTTGCATTTTTCATTTGTGTTTGAACAAATTTTTATCGCACATCTAAAAAATATTCATATCAGTTGTGAATGTAAACATTATCTTTGCGACTTCGTTTGAATAAACTCATGACTAAAAAAGATCAAAATAAGCAAGACTTAGATTTAAAACTCCTTGGATGGGTATTAGGCAAAGCCAAGCCTTATAAGAATTTATTTATTTGGACACTTTTTTTAGCAATAATATTAGCTCCTATCAGTACTGTTCGTCCTTACTTGATTAAAGAAATGGTAGATAAATATATCATGGTGAATGATATTGGAGGATTAACCAATATGGCTATATTGTATGTTTTAGTTGTTTTAGCCAATGCGGTATTAAGATATTTTTTCATTTATTCTGCGGCTTTCTTAGGGCAATCAGTTATAAAAGATCTAAGGATACAAGTATATAATACGATCAATAGTTACAGGCTCAGATTTTTTGATCAAACACCAATTGGAACAGCTACTACTCGGACTATCAATGATATAGAATCGATTAATATGGTCTTTGAGCAAGGTGTTTTAACGATTATAGCTGACCTCCTTGCCGTTTTTGCTGTAGTAGGTATTATGTTTTATACGAGTTGGAGATTGACTTTGATATGTCTTTTGACTTTACCTTTTTTGATAATCGCTACTTATATATTTAAAGAGAAAGTAAAAGCATCTTTCCAAATAGTAAGAACTCAAATCTCAAAGATGAATGCATTCTTACAAGAGAGGATATCTGGTATGCGTGTAGTTCAGATTTTCAGTGCTGAAAAACAGGAGATGGGTAAATTCAAAGAGATAAATAAAGAATATACGCAAGCCAATCTGAATTCTATATTTTATTATGCTATATTTTTCCCAGTGGTAGAATTTATATCGGCACTTGCACTGGCGCTAATGATATGGCTAGGAGCTAGGGCTTATTTAAATGATCAAGTAACATTTGGAGCGTTGGTGGCATTTCCAATTTATCTTAACTTACTCTTTAGACCGGTCAGATTATTGGCTGATAAGTTTAACACATTGCAAATGGGCCTTGTCGCAGCTGATCGTGTCAAAAAAGTAATAGATGCTAATGAAGTAATTAAAAATTACGGCTCGACAAAAGTTAAAAATCTTAAAGGAGAAATAGAATTCAAAAATGTGCATTTTGCATATGATGAGAAGAACTTCGTATTGAATGATATATCATTTAAAATCAATGCAGGTGAGACATTAGCCATCGTAGGAAGTACTGGATCCGGCAAAAGTAGCATCGTCAATGTACTAAATCGATTTTACGAATACCAAAAAGGGAGCATTACAATTGATGGGATTGATCTGCGAAAGTATGATTTACCAAATTTGAGAGCACGGATATCTATTGTGCTGCAAGATGTTTTCTTATTCAATGGTAATGTAGAGGATAACATCACATTAAGGGACGAATCTATCAATCTCGAAATGGTAAAACAGGCATCTAGGACTATAGGTGCTGATGTATTCATAGAGAACATGCCTGATGGATACGACCAAAAAATCATGGAGCGTGGAAACAACTTATCTGTTGGTCAGAGACAATTGATATCATTTGTAAGAGCTTTGGTTTTCAATCCTGACATCTTGATCCTGGATGAAGCCACCAGTTCCATAGACACTGAGACAGAAGCTATAATCCAAAATGCAATTGAGAAATTAATCGAAAAACGGACATCTATTATTATCGCTCACAGATTATCTACTATTCGCCATGCGGATAAGATCATGGTCATGGATAAAGGAAGTATTGTCGAATTTGGTTCTCATGATGAGTTGTTGCAGAAGAATGATGGTAGATATAGAGAACTATATGAGATGCAGTTTGTGGAGGGGGTATGAATCAATGAGTGAATGAGTGAATGACAGGATGATGAATGATGAATGAGTTATTTTATCATTAAGGACATTGAATCATTGAACCTATCCCCTAATCTTTGTACCTCTTAACTATAAGTTTCGCTATCCTTAAAAGACAATATATTCCGCTACAAATAGTTTTAACTCCATCATAAATATTATGCTAAACTATATCCATAGCACTAAAGTATGCTTATGAGTATTACCGCCTTGTGGGAATCGGCTTATATGTCTATTGCTAATGCATGAAATGCTTACCATGGCTACCAGAACTAGGGTCCAAATAAAACTACAATCATACTGTTCAGTACGATCAGCTTTATTCTATTTTTATCCTCATGCGAAAACCCAAAAACAAAATACAGTAATTTCATTGATGAAAAATCAAAGAATACAGCTATATCAAATATCGTGACTCACTCTACTATATAGAACTCAACGGTTCAATTCATAAAAAGAAATTCTTGTCAAAATTAGATTCTCTTGAATTGGATATAGGAGGACAATTGTACTCAATAGAAGTAGACCACAGCGACACAAATAATAATAATAATAATAATAATAATAGAGGAAAGCGGAAGTACTTGTTCTCCAATTCACAAGCAAAATCTATCTCATTTATTTATGATATAGATTATAAATTCATAAAGAGGTCACTTGTCTTTTGCGAAGGTCAGCATGGAGGAACAGTGACTGATTTCATTAATTCATTAGAACTATTTGATGGCATAAATAACTTCTTATAAGTCAATCGAATAAATAATGAAAAAAGTATAAAAAAAAATTTATCGTTTGTTTTTTGGAGAGCAATTATATTCTATAAATAGAATTACTGAAGAATATAACACTAAGACAGTCAATAGATTTATTGATAATCGAAAAGAAAATGATAAACCAAATCTGATTAAAATTGGATATTCCTGCTGTTTAGAAGCTTTGTTAGACTCTGAGAAATTCACAGCCATAAAGAATAAACTATTATTTCCCACTAATCTGTTTGAAATAGTTTCATGTGATATAAATCCAAAAAATAAATCAAATAAAGTAATCTTTGGATATCACTATTTCGAATGCAATATTCCGCTATACTATGTAAAGAGGATGAAGTCATAGAAAAAATGCTCAATAAAAATATTCCTCAATTCACAATCTACAACTTCATTATTCATCCCATTACCAAAACTTTAACCTTCATTTTTAACCCAAAACACAATCATTTTATAATATACTGTGTTAAAGTTGCGATATGTATCTTATCAATTCTATTTTTGCGCACATATGCAGTTTTTATATCCAACATTTCTTTGGGCTCTTGCAGCCATCGCCATTCCGATTATCATCCATCTGTTTTATTTCAGACGGTTTAAAAAGGTGTACTTTACTAATGTAAAATACCTCCAAGAAATAAAGGAAGAGACCAGCAGTAGAAACAAGATTAAAAATCTTCTTATTCTGCTATCTAGAATATTAACAGTGGCCGCTTTAGTTTTTGCATTTGCCCAGCCATTCATTCCATTGGGAGATTCTATTAAAACAGGAAACAATGCTATAAGTGTATTTGTAGATAATTCCTTTAGTATGGAGGCTACTCAAGAAAACGTTCCGCTAATCAATATTGCTAAAGAGAAAGCCAGACAAATTGTAAATGCATATAGCGAGGAAGATAAGTTCCAGGTATTGACACATGCATTCGAAGGGAGGCATCAAAGGTTGGTATCCAAGGAAGATGCATTATCTCTTATAGACGAGATTAATATTACACCTTCAGTAAGACCATTATCAAAGGTAGTAAACAGACAAAAACAAGCGATCAGTAATCAAGAAGAAAATGAAATTCTTTATTTGATATCAGATTTTCAGAGTTCTATCAATGACTTATCCACATATACAGACACGACAGCTGAGCTTAATCTGTTGCCATTACAAGCTATACAAGAAAAAAATGTAAGCTTAGATAGTGTTTGGCTGGAATCGCCAGTCCCAATGGTGAATCAGAATAATAAACTATTAGTAAGAATCACAAATCATAGTGACGAAATAGCCGAAGGCGTAAGACTGAGTATGCTAAAAGATGGTCAAGAAAAACCTGAAGGGATATTCAACATTCCAGCAAGGACGTCAGTAACAGATACGATCAATATGCCTCTCCTAAAGGCAGGATGGCATACAGCTGAATTACAGATATCAGACTATCCTATCCAATTCGATGATAAGTTCTTCATTTCTGTAAATGTTCCTGAAGAGATTAATATACTCTCTATCAATGATGGATTACAAAATAGATTTTTAACAGCATTGTTCAAAGGGTTGAATTCTTACAATCTTACTAACCAGAATCAAAACAAAGTTGATTATTCTAAAATTAAAGACTTCGATCTTGTTATCTTAAATGACATAAGAGATATATCGAGTGGACTTGCAGCTGAATTGGATAACTTCATTGTGAATGGGGGTAATGTTCTAGCATTCCCATCAGTAAATGCTAGTCAAAGCTCTTACAACAACTTCCTCAACAACTTAGGAGCAAACAACTTGCAAGGGATTAATAAGGAGAAAAAGTCTGTTTCTGCAATCAATAAAGACGAATTTATATTTAAAGATGTGTATGAATATGTAGGAAGAAATATCACACTGCCTACCACTAACAGAAGCTGGAAACTATCTAACTACCAAAATAGAGGTCAAGAATCACTCCTTAGATATAGAGATGGATCGAACTATCTAGTGAAGTATGTAAGAGGCACCGGCCATTTATACCTCTGTACAAGTCCACTGAACAATATTGATAATGATTTATCACAGAATGCAGAGATATTTGTGCCAATGCTATACAAGATGGCAATAGCTAGCACCAAGACTCAAAAAATAAGCTACACTATTGGTCAAGATGAAATTATAGAAGCCGAAAATAAAATTAGCTTTGGTGATTTGGTTTATAAGATCAATGGTTTAGAAGAATTCATCCCAGGTCAGACTAATCTGGGAAACAAAATCCTCTTAGATGTAAATGATCAAGTTACAAAAGATGGATTCTACTCACTAAATCTTGATAATATCAAAATATCCGATTTATCATTTAATTACGATCGTAAAGAAAGTAATATGATGGTGTCGTCAACTAATAAAATGACCAAATTAGCTGAATCATCTAATGTAAATGTCCTCGATGGATCCCTCAAAGCTGATTTCTCATCATACATAAACGAAAAAGATAAAGGTATCGTCCTTTGGTGGTGGTGCCTTATCTTAGCCTTAATATTTTTAGCCTTCGAAACTTTATTGCTCAGAATATGGAGCAAAAAGTAGAAATCAAGTAATCTAGCTAACTATGAAATATCTCATCAAGGATTGTAAGATTGTAGATAAACGATCAAAGCTCAATGGAAAAAGAGTGGACATCTTAGTTGAAAAAGGAATAATTGCTGATTTAGGTAAAAATCTCAAAGATGAAAAAGCCAAAATTATCAAAGGCAAAAATCTTTGTGCGTCAATTGGATGGATGGATATAGGAACTCACCTTGGAGAACCGGGATATGAACATAGAGAAACATTTGAATCATTGGCAGCTGCAGCCTTGGCTGGAGGATATACTGATTTGGTAACAATGCCTAAGTCCGTTCCAGCTATTCAATCAAAAGCACAAATAAAAAATCTCATCCTCAATGGTCAATCGATTGGAGTTGACATACATCCTCTTGGAGCACTGAGCAATGATTTGGAGGGAGAAAACATAACAGAATTCATAGATATGCATCAAGGAGGTGCAGTTGGTTTTACTGATGGATTAAAACCTGTTGCAAAAGGTGGGCTTCTATTGAGAGCGCTACAATATGTTAAGTCTTTTGAAGGGGTGATATTCCATCACCCAAATGATGAATCTATATCAAATGGAGATCTCATACATGAAGGAGATATCAGTACAAGTATGGGGATGAAGGGAAGCCCTTCACTTGCTGAAGAATTAACAGTATTTAGAGACGTTCAATTAAATGCATATTCAGAATCTAAGTTGTGTCTCCATCTTATCAGTTCAGCTGATTCTATTTCAATCATTAAAAATCAAAAGAAAAAAGATCAAAATCTAACAGTTGGCGTCTCCTACCTTAGTCTTATAAAAACGCATGAGGATCTTTCAGATTTTGACTCAAACCTTAAGGTAAAACCTATTCTTAGGAGTGTAAAAGACAAGAAATCACTGCACAAAAGTCTTATAGATGGAACGGTAGACTATATATCAAGTAACCATGTACCATTAGAAATTGAGAAAAAACACCTTGAGTATCCATATGCATCTCATGGAGCGATAGGCTTGGAGACAACTTTTGCAG
Source organism: uncultured Saprospirales bacterium (assembly GCA_913061325.1). Classification (GTDB taxonomy): domain Bacteria; phylum Bacteroidota; class Bacteroidia; order Chitinophagales; family Saprospiraceae; genus CAJXUU01. Next base: position 19,331 of record CAJXUU010000080.1, read on the forward strand.
CTCTTAATACGTATGTTACAACATCCATAGAACTAGAAACGATAATTGAAAAATTAACATCTGGACCAAGATCAGTATTAAATATCGAAACACTTACAATTGCTAAAGGAGCAGAAGCAAAATTGACTATTTTTGATCCTACTTATCCTGTCTCTTATACACATCTCCGAGCCCACGAGACAGGCAGAAATCTC
>CAJXUU010000081.1 GCA_913061325.1 uncultured Saprospirales bacterium
GATCTACACTATCCTCTTCGTCGGCAGCGTCAGATGTGTATAAGAGACAGCTTACGCTTATACCCAAAATGAATCTTGTGATGGTGCTAGATTTATTGATGATGTGTTTTCTGAGGTTACATCTACTAAAGGATTGAAATACGGAGAAAATACAGAAATATTTGGCACATTCAGAGAGCTCTTCTTAGATGTCTATGAACCAGCAAATGATGTAGCAGAGAACAGACCCGCTATTATTGTTGCTTTTGGTGGCAGTTTCATACAAGGTACTAGAGAGGATGTTGCATTTTTATGCGAAGCTTTTGCCAGAAAAGGATACGTTGCTGTAGCGATCGATTATAGATTATTCGATGGCGCATTATTCCCACCTCCATCTGGGATCGAAATGACTGAAGTGGTAATAAAGGCTGTATCTGACATGAAAGGAGCTATAAGATATATGAGACAAGATGCCGCAGCTGATAATAATTTCAGAATAGACCCAAACATGATATTCACAAGTGGAATTTCGGCTGGAGCAATTGCAGCTTGTCATACCGCAGTATTGGACAGTACAGATATTTTTGAAGAAGACCTCCAAGCGATCATTGATGCAAATGGAGGAATCGAAGGAACGACAAATGACCTGGATTTTAGCTCTGAAGTTCAGGGTTATGTTAATTATTCAGGGGGGCTAGCAGACGCTTCATGGATGGATGAAAACGATCCTCCGTTTCACAGTGTACATGATGAATTTGATGGCACAGTTCCTTATGGAGAAGGATTTGCTTCCGTTTTTGGTATTGATATCATTTACATGGAAGGCAGTTTAATCTTGAAAGAAACTGGAGACAGCCTTGGCATTGTTAATAAACTTAATACAATTGAATCTAGCCCAATACATGTTAGTTATTTTGCAATTCCAACGAATGCTGCAGCTGTAATAAATGAATCTGCACAATTTCTTTCTAACATAATTTGTGACACTCCAAGTGCAATTTCGGAAGAACAAATTATAAGTGAAGTTATCTTCCCTAATCCTGCAAATGACATCATTACGATTGGAAATATTGAAAACCAACTATTTGATGTAAATATTTATAATACTTTTGGACAAAGAGTAATTTCAAAACTAAATACTAAACAGGTAGATGTTTCTGAACTTAGAAGTGGAAACTATGGCGTTCAAATTGTAGACCCGACAACTAGAAAACAAAACACACAGATAATTACAATAGTTAAATAATAACTATCTGTTCTATAATTTTAAAATGGCAATTCTGAAAAATTCAGAATTGCCATTTTATTTAATTCCTAATATGTAATCCCAAAATTCTTATCAGATTTTAATAAATTTGTTTGCTTTCCCATAAGCAGGTCTCACATAATACTGTCCTTGAGAGAGACTTGAAACATCTATATTTTGCTTCAATGATCTAATTTCATCAGACATAATTATTATACCTTGACTATTTATTATCTCTACACGCTCCCCTATCTCTAAACCTTCAATCGTAAACTGACTTTCTGTAATGGTGGGATATAAATGAATCCGGCTAATCGCAATCTCTTCACTCGCTAAATTTTCCAATTGTGCTAAGTCATATGTGTATATTCCTCTAGCAAATGTTCCTGCGACTAATTCATTATTATTACCAATCGCTAAATCGTATACTGGAACTATAGGCATATCATCCCCTAACCGAATCCAACTTATGCCCCCATCTTCAGTATAATAAACACCTCCATCGGTAGCTACAAATATCTTCGAGTCTTCATCGTCGTTATCAGGAAGTAGAATGTCATTAATAGCAATTTGGGGTAGATTACCATTTATTGACTCCCAGTTATCTCCATTGTCAACAGATTTATAAATATATGGTGTATAATCATTGTCCTTGTAACCTTGGATAGTTACATAAACTGTGTTAGCGTCACTTCTCGATGTTTTTATATCCGAAATATATCTTCTAGGTAATCCTTCATTTATTTTCTCCCAAGTATTTCCAAGATCAAGGCTTCGCCATACTAAACCGTCTGAGGTTCCACAGTACAGGTAATCAGTATTTACAGGAGACTCATCCAATGTTGTGATATTATGAGTTCGAGCAAAACTCTGATCTACCGTATCAGTCAAATTTTCACTAAGAGGTAACCAATTAGGTTCAATTGGTGATTCACTTCTATAAATTCTGTCTGTTCCTGTATATAATACCTCTGGATTAGCGGAAGACATGATAAATTGCATATCCCAATTTCTACTTCCTTCCAATCCTTGAGCTGCATTTGAATAGGTTTCTCCACTATTTAATGTGACTCTGATCCTTCCATTTTGAGTTTCTACATACCATATATTGGGATCTGTTGGATGGAATATCATTTGAAATCCGTCTCCGCCAAAAATTCTTGGCCATTCATTTACAACCTCTGCCGTTCCACCTGTACTTCCATTGTCTTGAGCTCCACCATAATAGTTGTCATCAAAGTTACTGGTTGCAACTCTATAGAATTGTGTAGAAACAATATTTTCAATATCTATCCATTCGTCACCTTCTAACCTATATGCTCCACCATCTGTAGCTAAGACAATCTCATTCCCATTATATACTAAATCATGTTTATCTGCATGTACTTCATATGTAAACCATGGGGGTGTGGCTTCTTCCCAAAATAATCCTCCATCTTTAGTATTATACATTGAAACGCCTAAGACATGAATGTCATTTTCATCTATTGGATTTACTCTGATTTGACCAAAATACCAACCAAACCCTCCAAGAGCATCACAAGGGAGACCATTTTCTTCTGCACTTGGAATTTGTACCCATGACTCTCCTTCATCAACTGTCTTATATATCCCCTCAACTTGAAATCCAGGAGAACACTCACCAGATGATTCATTATATATAAACATAGAATAGATGATATCCGGATTGCCTTCATACATAGCCAATCCCGGTCTTACAAGCTCTTCTGTTGGCAGTCCATTTGTAAGTCTTATCCAAGATATTCCTCCATCTATCGTTTTAAATATTCCTGTTTGATCGCTTTCTATTATTGATTCTCTATTATTCCTTATTCTAGTCCAAGTAGCTGCATAGACGATATTGGGATCTTCAGGATGGACTTCTATATCTATAACTCCAGTAGAGTCATTTAGATAAAACACATGTTCCCAGTTTTCTCCTCCGTCTTCTGACTTATACAATCCTCTGTCTACCGTTTTTTCAAATGGCAATCCCATACTCGCTGCATATACAATATTTGAATTCGCTTTAGAGATTCCAACTTCCGCTATAACTCCAGCTTCTGTTAATCCTTTCCTCTCCCAACTACTCCCGCCATCTATTGATTTGAATATTCCATTCCCAGTCACTGGATACCCAGTAATATTAAGATCTCCAGTTCCTACGTATATATTATCAGGATTATTAGGATCGTAGGCAACATCACTTATGGAAAGTATGTCTTCATCATCAAATAGTGGCACCCAAGATTCTCCATTATCCTTAGTTTTGAATACTCCACCTAGAGAATAACCAAGAAGCATTTCATTACCATCTTCTGGGTTTACCGCTATACTATTGACCCTACCTCCAATATTTCCTGGTCCTTGTTGATCCCAATTACCAATTCTAAACGAGTTGTCTCGTTGTTTTTTGACATTAGCCAATGCTGATCTATATGCTTTTATTGCAAATCTCTCTTCAGGATAGTTTTGTGCTAATATATGTCCTTCAGCTGGAAATAGCTTTTCTTCCATTCGCTGAGTATCATTATCATTGTGTGACTTGATCTTTTGGTCGATTCCACATGAACAAAATGAAACAACTATTAATGTCAGTACAATACTTATATACTTAATAACCCTCATATCCGATATTTATAATCTGTAATTTAGTTGAATAACTTCTAACGCCTTGAAGATAATTTACTCTATTTCACTTCATTAATCTTGTCCGACAATTAAGATACAATAGTTTGATTTTTTTTGTTGCTCTCTATTAAACACGTGTATCCTAATCTTGCAATTTAGATCCATATGCTAAATCCCCTGCATCCCCCAATCCTGGGACTATATAAGATTTTGCAGTTAGTTCTTCATCCTCTGCCGCTATCCAAATAGATGCATTAGGAAAATGACGACTTAGATATGATAAGCCTGTAGATGAAGCAATTGCTACAACTACATGAATATGTTTTGGAGTTCCAAACTCTAATATCGCATCAATCGCTTTTTTCATAGAGGCACCTGTGGCTAACATAGGGTCAGAAATAACAACTACTGCATCATTGAGATCAGGACAAGTAACATATTGCATACTGATATCGAATGTCCCATCTTTATGATGTTTTCTATAGGCTGAAATAAATCCATTATCCGCTTGATCTAGATAAGAGAGCAGTCCATTATGAAGAGGCAATCCCGCTCTTAATATAGTGGTTAAAACAATTCTATCTTTTGGTAAGTAACATTCTGCAATTCCTAATGGAGTCTCAACACTTGTCATTTGATAATCCAATTTTTTACTAATTTCATAGGCAATTACCTCTCCTATACGCTCCATATTTCTTCTAAAACGAAGTCTGTCCTTCTGAATATTAGCATCTCTTATTTCAGCAATAAACTGATTGAGAATCGTATTATTTTCGAATAATCTGTATACCATACTTTATTGAATATATGATGAAAAATGATAAAGTGTAAAACACATTGTTACATTTGTGATGCAATATGGAATAAATGGGACAAACTTCCCAATAAAAATTAAAATTATGGAACAGCTATCTCCCTCCCTCATTCTTTCTGTCATCATAGGTTATTTCTTAGTGCTTATTGCCATTTCATATTTCACAGCGGGTAAAGGAGACAATAAAACTTTCTTCACAGCAAACAGAGACTCCCCTTGGTTATTAGTTGCCATTGGTATGATCGGAGCTAGCTTATCGGGTGTTACGTTTGTTTCTATACCAGGTCTTATTGGCAAAGACAGCGGTCCTAATATCAATTTCTCATACATGCAGATGGTTTTTGGTTATCTAGTTGGATATACCGTGATTGCATTGGTCTTAATGCCCATCTATTATAAATATAACCTTACTTCCATTTACACCTATTTGGATAAAAAAATAGGAAGAAGTGCATATAAAACTGGAGCTGCCTTTTTTCTTCTTTCAAGAGTTATCGGCGCATCATTTAGGCTTTATTTAGTCTCTATGGTTTTAGATATTTTTGTAACTGGCCCATTAGGTATTCCATTTTTTCTCACAGTAATTATCACTATTATATTAATTTGGATATATACGTATAAAGGAGGTATAAAAACCATTGTCGTAACGGATACTTTCCAAACCATAAGCATGTTGGCTGCAGTAGGCCTTACTATCTATGCTATAATGAATAGTCTAGATGCTAGCTTCTCAGATATGTGGAGTATGATTTCGGATAGAGGCTACACCAAAATATTTTATTTTGATGATGGATGGAATGATTCTAATAACTTTTTCAAGCAATTTATTGGTGGAGCACTTATAGCCGTTGTAATGACAGGTCTCGATCAAGACATGATGCAAAAAAATCTCACTTGCCGCTCACTTGGAGATGCCCAGAAAAACGTTTTCACGTTTTCAATAATTCTAATATTTGCTAATCTTCTTTTCTTAGTTTTAGGTGCTTTGTTATATACATTCGCAGCTGAAAAAGGAATTATGATTCCAGAAAGAGCGGATCAATTGTATCCTATGATAGCTATAGATCACCTTTCTCCAGTTGTTGGTATTGTATTTATTCTTGGTCTTATTGCTGCGGCTTATTCAAGTGCCGATTCTGCATTGACGAGCCTTACCACTATTTTCTGTGTTGATTTTTTAAATATGGACAAAGATAATATGGTAGAAAAGGATACCAAAACAAGACTTCTTGTGCATGTTGGATTTAGCATTATTTTATTAATGGTCATTTTGGCTTTCAATGCTTACAATGATGATTCTGTTATCAATAAATTATTTACAGCCGCTAATTACACATATGGTCCTATTTTGGGATTATTCCTTTTCAGTATACTTACAGATCGAGTAACTAATAATAGTTGGGTATTGCCAATTTGCCTAGCTTCACCTATCTTATGTTACATAATTAATAATCTTTCAGGTCAGTACATGGGTGGTTTCCAGTGGGGAAATATGATTTTGGCATTAAATGGTAGTCTTACTTTTATAGGACTCATGATTATTTCAACAGCTAAGACCAACAGTTCAAAACTAATCGCATAAAACTTTTAAACTCATGGAAATTAGAACTACAGAATCAGATTCAAAATATAGACACTTAGAGAAAAAGACGATTTTAGAAATTCTTACAGATATAAACACGGAAGATAAAACTGTGCCACATGCGGTCGAAAAAGCCATCCCTCAGATTGAAATATTAGCGAATGCTATATATGATAAGATGAAAGAAGGAGGTAGATTATTCTATATCGGAGCAGGTACTAGTGGCAGATTAGGAATCGTAGATGCAAGCGAATGTCCTCCTACTTTTGGCGTACCACATGACTGGGTTATAGGATTAATGGCAGGTGGTGATAGTGCCATTCGTAAATCTACTGAATTTGCAGAAGATGATATCAATCTAGCTTGGAAAGATCTGTCAGAATATTCCATTAATGATCAAGACTTTGTTGTAGGTATCGCTGCATCCGGTACTACTCCCTATGTAATCAATGGCTTGCTAGATTGCAATAAAAGAAAAATCAATACAGGATGTATTTCATGCAATCTTGGTTCTCCCTTAGCCGCAACGGCTAAATATTCTGTTGAGGTCATTGTAGGCCCTGAATATGTAACTGGATCTACGAGAATGAAATCCGGCACCGCTCAAAAGTTAGTGCTTAACATGCTCAGCACTACTGTTATGATTAAACTTGGTAGAGTAAAAGACAACAAAATGGTTGACATGCAATTAACGAATAACAAATTGGTCGATCGTGGCACAAGAATGGTCATGGAAAAATCCGACGTCGATTATGAAACAGCTAATAAGCTGTTGGTACAACATGGAAGTGTGAGAGCTGCGCTAGCAGCTTTGGCTTTATAAATGATTTGAATTGTATACTGTTCTGGACTATTAGAATTTATCCTACTTTATTTTTGTCCTTCTTTTTCTTAACTATAGCAACTTACTCAAGTTTAGCAATTTTCTTATCCTTCTAAAACTTTGATATACTTATGTCAATTAAGGTCTAATAAATGACCCACGAAAACTTTTGATCAATATTTTTCAGCCCAACTCCTATTTGTATTAATTTCAACCAACATTTGTTGCCAAGCAAAAAAAAGAGAGTGCACAAATGCGCACTCTCTAACAATGAGAATGAATTGACCTTTATTCGAATCAGTACCCTTACATACCTATCTCAGTCAATTTAAATCTTGTTATCTATTCAGTACAAGTATTTTATGATTGAATACTGTCTCGCCTGAAGTAATTCTAACAATGTAAGTACCTGCAGGAAGGTTTTCTAAAGGAACTCTGATTTCAGAATTTCCAACTGGAATATTTCCATTTATTACATTATCAACTACAAGTTTACCGGCTACATCAAGAATAATAGCATGTACATCGGTTAGTTCACTCGTTTGGATATTGATATTTACGAATCCGAAAGCTGGATTAGGATAAACATCAGCTTTGAAGTCTCCTTTTCTATCCACAGTGATCACTACAATATCAGAATAGTCGATTGTTCCATCAAGGTCAACTTGCCTTAATCTATAGTAGTACTTTCCGTTTCTATCAATATCTTCATCGTCGAAGCTATATTCAGATACGGATAATGAATTTCCTTCAGAATCAACTTTACCAATATCTTCAAATCCTTCGTTCTCATAACTTCTCTCTACTATATAGTAATCTGAATTGATCTCAGTTGCTGTAGCCCAAGATATTTGATTCACATCTCTATCTTGTAACCATTCACCTCTGATATATAACCATTCTACTGGAAGTGGAGGAAGTCTTAGACCTGCATCAATATCTTCGATACAGTCTCCAGGATTCACAGTGAAATCCAATGTTCTACCCATAAAGAAATCAACTATATCACTATCGACGTTATCATTTCCAACATTAGGAACTACGAAACTGAAAGTACCAGGCTTCACAACTTCGATGACATAATCATCAGAAGGAATTCCTTCAAACAGATAGTATCCCGCTGCACCATCAGGTCCATCAATTGTTTTCATTGTTAAGAATGGCGTATTTAAGTCTGAAGTCATATACAAGTTCACGGTTACTCCGTTTATTCCAGTATCAGAACCATCTTGAATATCTTGTCCATCTGGATCACTCATATCATCAACCCATACATAGTTACCTACTTTTGCAGATTGATAGAATCCAGCATCCAATGAAAGATTCTCATCTCCTGATGTTAATGAAACTGTCACAGTGGTTCCTGGTCCATTTGCACCATCTAAATCACTATCATTTTCATCTGTAAGTCCCATATTTGCAAGGGTCACAATATTATTTTCAGGAGTAGAGAACTCTACAAAATAATCGCCCGGCGTTAAACCTTCGAAAAGATAATATCCTTGAAGTGTTGCGTTATCAGGACTTTCAGCTGTAACTGTAGTCGCGATTGGTGATCCTGGATTATTAGCATCATATAGATTTACAGTTACTCCATTGATTCCTAAGTCATCCGCATCTTGTATTCCATCTGCATCTACATCATTCCAAACGAAATTACCGATTACTGCATCATCAAAGAAACCAAAATCAACAGTCAGGTTAGAATTTACATCTAAATCACCATCATTTATTGGCTCATCTGCAGATCTCAATTCTATAGTCTTACTGATTACACCAATTCCCAATCCTGGATCAAATCCATCATCATCGTTATTGATATCATCATCTGGATCTGTAGGTTCACCGTTTCCAGTACTTGTAGAATACCCCTCAAGAACTCCACCAGCACCAAGGCTAATTGGATCAACTTGTACGATATAATTTCCAGGTACTAATTCCTCAAATAAATAGAATCCATTAGCATCAGTAAACGCTGTTCTTCCAGTATTAACATCCGGTGAATCATCACCATTCATGTCTAACCAAAGTGCAAGATCAACAAACTGAACTCCGTTTTCATCATCGTCTTTCATTCCATCATTATCGGTATCAATCCATACTAAATTACCCAATGATAATAGTTCAAATACACCAGCATCTATTGTTGGGTTATTCTCACCAGAAGCAAGAGTTACAATATGAGATCGTCCACTATCCTGATCTGCATCACTATCATTCGTATCGTCAGCACCAGGTATTGCTGCATCTTGAAGAGTTAATTCTAATCCATCAGTAATAACAAACTCCACGATATAATCTCCTGGATCCAAGCCAGCAAAACCATATTCACCATCTTCATTTGTAGTCGTTGTTTCACCAGTTGGTGATCCATCTCCATTAAGAAGATTTACAGAAACACCTTCTACGCCATTTTCATCATCATCCTGTATACCATTTCCATTAGAATCAAAGAAGACTAAATCTCCTAGGCTCGCCTTTTCATAATATCCTGCATCTACACCTCTCTCTGCTTCTCCATTTGTCAATTCTATTTGTCCACTCAATCCAGTAATTGGATCAGCATCAGAATCATCTCCATTGTCATCAGCATTACCACCATTTACATTTTGTGGTGATGTTTCGAATCCAACAGGAGCTTCGAATTCAACCTCATAGATTCCTGGTTCTAGGTTAACGAACAAGTAATATCCAAATTCATCTGTAACATCAGAATCGATTTCATCTCCATTTTCATCTAGAAGATTTACAATAACTCCTTCGATACCTGTATCCTCTTCGTCTTGAAGTCCATCAGCATTTGAATCTAACCACACATAATCTCCAAGACTAGCTGGAAGATCGCCACAAGCATCATCGTCTACATCAATCGTTCCATCAGAGTTTCTATCGACTTCAGCTAAGTTATACAATCCTTCTCCCGGAAAACCTTCTGAATCATCTTCAGTTTCATCACAAGGATTATATATATTATCTCCACCATCATTTGATCCTTCTTCAAGATCAAGAGTAACATTGAATGTCACAGTGAACACGTCTGTCAAACCTTCACCTAATGGTGAATTGTCTATCAGAGTTATTGTTCCTGGATCACCAACAAATGTATCGATAAATGCACCACAGCATATTAGTCCTCCAGTATAACTACCCCCATTGATAGTAATGTCATCATCAAAATCAGGTGTATCCGTTAAACTGTAAGTTCCAGTTACTCCACCTGTATTAGTAACATCAATGCTATAAGTAACATCATATGTACCATCTTCTAATTGAACTGCACTTACAAATTCTTTATCCAATACAATGTTAGGAAGGTCATCACATGCATCATCTTCTGCATCGATCGTACCATCAGAATTTCTATCTAGTTCTGCTAAGTTATACAAGCCTTCTCCCGGATTACTTCCTGGTCCATTTCCTGATTCTGAACATGCTGTATATTCATTATCTCCTTCATCAGTCGAACCTTCTTCTAAATCAAGGCTGACTAAGAAATCAATAGTGTAAGTATCTGTTGCTCCCGCTGCAATTGAAACGCCTGAAGCAATTTCAATAGATTCAATATTTCCAACAAAATCTCCTGCGATACTTGGGCAACATGCTTGATTTGTTATCCATCCGCCAGCTATGATTGTAATGTCATCATCAAACATAGGTGAATCTATCAAGCTATAAGTACCAGTAGCACCTCCTGTATTCTCAACAGTAATCACGTATGATACTGTATATGTACCATCTGCATTTGGAGTAACTCCAGCTGCATCTTTATGCATTATCACATTTGGAAGATCTCCACATGCATCATCTTCAATTTCATTCGTTCCATCTGCTCCTCTATCAAGATGTGCTACATTGTATAAGCCTTCTCCTGGATTACTTCCTGGTCCATTTCCTGGATCTGTACATGAAGTATATTCATTATCTCCTCCATCAGTAGATCCTTCTTCTAAATCTAGAGTTACATTAAATCCAAGGTTATAAATATGTGTATTCCCTGTTGTCAATGTTTTGACTCCAAAATCAATTGGTGAAGGTGGAGCTCCTAAGAAAGAAGGTCCATTACCAATACCAGCTCCTACATCCACGAAGGTATAGTCCCAAGCATTGATCGTTACATCATCATCAAACATAGGAGAATCTGTCAATCCGTAAGTCCCGGCTGCTCCTCCAATATTTTCTACTGTAATAATATAATTTACATTATATGTACCATTAGCATTAGACGTAATATCACCTAAATCTTTTCTCATAATGATATAAGGTAGATCTCCACATGCATCATCTTCTACTTCATTTGTGCCATCAGCTCCTCTATCAAGATTAGCTACATTATATAAGCCTTCTCCTGGATTACTTCCTGGTCCATCGCCTGGTGTTGTACATGGATCATATTCATTGTCGCCTTCTGACCCTTCTGTCAAGTCTAATGTTACATTGAATGTAAGTGTATACATCTGCATACCGCCTGCATCAATGCTCTCTCCTGTTGCCAAGGTCGTTGAACCTGTTGTATTCAGAGGTCCTGATGATTGTCCTACATATGATCCACTATTGATCAACACATCATCATCAAACATTGGAGTATCTGAAAGGCTATATGTACCCGTTGCTCCTCCTGTGTTTGTTACTGTGATTTTGTATGTAACATCATACGTTCCATCTACATTTGAAGTAGCTGATACAAAGTCTTTCTCCATATTTACATATGGAAGATCTCCACATGCATCATCATCTGCATCTATTGTTCCATCTGCATTTCTATCTAACTCAGCTAAGTTGTACAAGCCTTCACCTGGTGTATATTCAGCTCCATTGCTTGATTCATCACATGGTGTATACTCATTATCTCCTCCGTCTGTAGATCCTTCTTCTAGATCTAATGTAACATTGAATGTAATGGAGAATACATCTGTTAAACCTGAACTCAACGGTGAATCCTCTATCAATGTAATCGTCCCTGGGTTTCCATTGAACGTATTGATAAATGCTCCACAACATACAAGACCGCCACTGTAACTTCCACTGTTAATGATGACATCATCATCAAATGATGGTGTATCTGTAAGTGTATATCTTCCTTCTACACCTCCTAAATTGGTTACTACAATGTTATATGATACATCATATGTTCCATCTTCATTTGGAGTTGCATTTACAAAGTCTTTTTCTAATACTATGTATGGCAACTCTTCACAATCACAATCTCTGATGGTAATTCCGTCATAGGTCAAGCTCGCTGTATTCAACAGCCCCTCGTTTTCTCCGTCTGGATCTGGATCACAATAAAGGGAACATCCATTGTATTCATTATCACCTATAATATCTTCTAAGTCCAATTCTACATTGAAACTTACTGTATAGGTATGCATTGCTGGGCTTGCTCCTATTGATTGGCTTGTTGCCAATGTAGTGGTTGATCCGCTTCCTAGATTCATTGAGCCACTATTTTGACCACTATAACTTCCACTGTTATAGATAACATCATCATCAAATTTCGGAGTGTCATTTAGATCGTATGTTGTACCTACGCCTCCTAAGCTGTTCACTGTTACCGTGTAGCTTATGTTGTACGTTCCATCTCCTACCGCTACTGGTGTGCTTGCTACTTTCGTAACTTTTAAATATGGAAGATCCTCACATGCATCGTCAATAATATCTGTAATATCATCTCCATTTCTATCAAGTTCCGCTTTATTATACAATCCTTGGTAAGGGCCAAAACCTCCACTGTTTCCTGCTCCTCCAAAACACTTTGTATAAACATTATCGCCACCATCAATAGAACCAAGTTCCAAACCTAAAGTGACATTAAAACTAATTGTATAAATGTGAGTAGAATTCCCTAAAATTGGTGCATTGGTAGCCAACACTGTACTGCCATTAGTATTCATATTTCCATTTGCTGGACCACTATATGTGCCACTATTAATGGTTATATCGTCATCGAACAATGGTGTGTCTTTTAATGAATATGTTGCAATCCCATCCGCTGTATTTGTAACAGTAACAAAATACTCAACAGTATAGCTACCATTTCCATTGGAAGTCACTGACCCAACTTCTTTTTCCATTAGTACTATAGGTGAATAACCAGCATCAACTGTCTGATTGTTTTCTCCTGCTGCTAAATTAAAATCATCAGTTCTACCATCGTTAACATTGGCATCACTATCTTGATTGTCATTAGTTGCGTCTTGAGGAGATCTTTCATTATTGTCTACTTCACCAAAAATTATGTAGAAATCACCTTTACAAACTTCAAACTGGTAATATCCATCTTCTCCACCATTAGTGATTGTGGTAGTAGATTCTATTAATTCGTCAGTAATCGCATTATATAATGTTACAGTAACTCCATTAATTCCATTTTCTCCTAGATCTTGAACACCATTAAAGTTGGTATCATTCCAAGTATAATCACCAACTTTAGCCTTAGGTTCAACAGTGATAGTAATTGATTCAGTATCATAACATCCATTAACATCAGTTGCTTCTACTATGTATGTCGTTGTTGATGTAGGACTTACCACAGCTTGTCCATTTTGCATATCTAGACCATCAATTGTGTATGTATATGGTGCTACTCCATTCGTTGCGTTTGCAATAATGGTTGTAGAAGAACCATAACAAATAGTTTGCTCACCTTCCAATTCTAATTCAGGATTTGGATTCACTATTAATATTGATGATACTTCTACTGAACAATAATTTGCATCCGTTACAACAACTGTGTATGTAGTTGTTATTGCAGGTCCAAGATTAATTAAAGTTTGAGTCGTTGCTCCATTAGACCATACATATGAGTAAGGCTCTTGTCCATCAAATGGAACTACAGAAACTGAACCATTTGTATATCCTGCACAAATCTCTCCATCTACTCCTTCTGCCGTCGGATTTGGATTCACAGTTAATGTTGCAGATGATTCTACTGAACAATAATTTGCATCCGTAACTGCTACAGTATATGTGGTATTGGTTGTAGGTCCAAGATTAAATATAGTTTGAGTTGTTTCACCATTAGACCAAAGATAAGAGTAAGGTGTTTGTCCACCTAAAGGGTTCACTGAAACTGAACCATCAGTATAGCCAGCACAAATTTCACCGTCAACACCTTCTGCTGTAGGATTAGGATTCACAGTAACAGTGACATCGTCTGTATCAGTACATCCATTTGCATCTGAAACAGTCACAACATAAGTTGTAGTTGATGCTGGGTTGACTGTTTTAGAATCTCCATTTCCAAGACCAAATGGCCAAGAGTATGTATAAGGTTCTTCTCCACCAGAAGCTGTCACATTTAGAGTGACATCTTCTCCTAAGCATATTGACATATCCTCTCCTGCATCAAGAATAGGGCTTTCATCTATTGTAATATGTACCTCATTTGAAGAACTTTCACCACAACAATTAATTGCTAGTCTTCTGTATGTTTGATTTACATTCGTAAATGGTGGATCGTATGAAGAATTCACTTCATTTAGAATGTCTTCCCAAATTCCATTTGAATTTAATACTTGCCATTGGTAAAATAAATTATTACTTATTCCAGAACAAGAAATTCCATTTTGAAATTCTGTATTCATTAATATCATACTACCAAATTGATCTCCACCTACAATTGGTACGGAACAAGATGTGTGAACTTCCACTTCTTGTAACAGAGAACCTCCTTGTGAACTATAAATAGATATCACAACAGGATTTGACAAGTTTGCGCCACCATTTGTAATCGTAAATTCTCCATTTAAGGCAACTGTACCAGAAAAATCATCATTTGTGACGATATAAACACTTACATCACCATTTGGTCCAGAACCAGAATCATTACAATCCCATTTACCTCCGATAGTTCCTTGCGAATTATTAGAGTTTCCACAATTCTCACCATTATATTTAAAAGTCATTGCTTCAGGCTTATCACCATCATCACAACAATCTTCATAAGTTTCATTATCACATTCACCAGTGGCATCCATTGTTGACTCAATAATCTCTGGGTCGAATGGATAACATTTAGTTTGATCTGATTCAATAGTTCCAGGATCAAGTGTTTCATTACTTATTTCAACAGTAGCCTCATCAGTATCAGAACAACCAGAAGCTAAATCGGTAATAGTTACTACATAAGTTGTAGTTGTATTTGGAGATACAGTAATAGATTGAGAATTAGACCCATTACTCCATGCATAAGAATATGAACCTCCAGATCCACCTGAAGAGTTAATCCAAGCATCAACTAGTGAAGTAACTTCCCACGTAACATCACCTGTACCATTTACCGATTCTGAAGCAATAAGAGGATCTCCTGAAGTAAATACTCCTGGTGTATTCCATGAGATATTATTTTCAGCTTTATCCCAAGTAACATTGTTACTATTCCATTCTTGAGTTATTGGATATACACCAACTTCAAGGTTTCCACTACTTTCTGATTTTAATATTAAGTTGGCTTGTGTTATTGAACCAGAAATACTAGAAAGGTCAAAATCAAGTAATGTTCTATCATATTCACCACCACCATAGCCAACTTTTGGGTCATCATGGTTATGGTTTGTATTATCACTTTCTATCCTTGCTTTTTTGTTTGCATAAACTGTTGTTGGATTGGACTGGCCAGCTATGAAGATTTCTAACCTTGCAGCATCAGAGCCATCCTTTATAAATATAATAGAACTATTTGACGTACTTTCTGGATTCGCCATTAATAATATACCTTCATAGGCATTACTTAAACCAGTACTAGCAGTAAGTGTCACAGAATTATCCGCACAAACAATTTCATCGGGACCAGCATTTGCAAATATTGCTGGACTTACAGTTTTTGTAACTACGTTTGAATTCTCAGATCCACAACAATTTGTTGTTTTCCTTCTAAATTTTGTTGTTATTGAAACATAACCTGGGTCATATGTCAATTCAGTTGCACCATCTATATTTGTCCATTCACCGTTACCATTTTTTTTCTGCCATTGATTAGATATTCCTCCTGATCCTCCAGCTTCATAACCATTATTAAACGCTACAGCTTGTAGAACCAATGATCCAAATTGATCACCAATAACTATTGCAGCTGAACATGATGTATGAATTTCCACATATTGAAGAAGAGATCCTCCTTGAGAAGAATATATGCTCACTTCAATAGGGTTTGTAAGTTGTCCACCATTATTAGTAACCGAGAAGTTTTGGCCTAACGTTACATCACCAGAAAACTGACCGTTGTTTACAGAAATATAGACATTAGCGTTCCCATTGGGTCCACTTCCTGTACAATCCCATTTATCTCCTATAGGACCTTGATCGTTATTTGAAGAAGAACAGTTTTCTCCATTATATTCTAGTAAAAATGAAACCGGCTTATCACCTGAATCACATTCGTCATCTCCAGTTATTTCTATACCACCACAATCTTCTCCAGATGGATCGACTATATTAACAATCAACATAGCTTCATATCCTCCACATTGGTTTTCATCATTTCCGATTTGACCTCCACCTGGTCCTTCAAGAACTGTAAGAATAGCTGTCGCTGCAGTTGAACATCCATTTGCATCAACAACAATGACAGTATAATCTGTTGTAATGGCAGGATTAAGTCCACTAATTGTTTGCGTATTCTGTCCTGTGCTCCAAAAATATTGAAATGGAGATTGACCACTAGTAGGATTAACCGAAACTGAACCATCACCATCTCCTTCACAAATTTCACCATTTACCCCTTCCGCTGTTGGAAGCGAATTAACAGCGACCTGAATATCATCAGTATCTGTACATCCATAAGCATCTGTTACGGTTACAACATATATACTTGTATTGGAAGGTGATACAGTTTTTGAATTGCCATTACCTAATCCAAATGGCCACGTATATGTATAAGGAGATGTCCCACCAGATGCACTGGCCGTAAGTGTTACTGCTTGTCCGTTACAAACGGAAACATCTTGCCCCACATCTAGTATTGGATTATCTTTTACTGTGACATGTAATATATTACTTTCTCCTACATATTCTTCGCATCCTTCCCTCCTTGCAAGCCTAATGTACCACATATCTTGCGATATTGAACCTTCATCAAAAGTAAGTGATGTTGCACCTATTATAACTTCCCAACCTTCAATTGGAATATTTACATCAGTAGTTCTCATCCATATAATTTCCAAATCACCGGAACCACCCGTAGGAGTAGTTATATTTTGAAAAGCATCTGGATTTTCAGATATACCACAAATAGTTTGATCATATCCGATTTCTCCACCACTGATAAGGTTATCACAATAACTACAACAGCCTCCATTAACCGTAATCTGATCGACATTCCAAATATCGGCAAAACCATTATTTGTAAAATCATAAGGTAATATTTCGATTTCAAACGTAGTGGTTGAAGTATAACAAAAGTCAGCCGCTGTAAAATCGATATCTTCTAAGGACCAATTTTCACTGGTAGGCATATCAATTTGCTTAAAGATCTCTTGACCACCAACAGTAACACGAACTCCATATTTTGTAGGATAATCAACATACCCGCCTGCTTCTGGATTTGTGACTCCTTCTTCACATCCATTGGCCATAGCCAACCCCTTAATAATAAATATTGAATTAGAACTAGTGGGGTTTTCAAAAATGCTACCATTGCTGCTAATCCCAAAACCTGGATTAATATTTTGAGAACAAGATGTATGAACTTCTTGAGTACTAGAATTTCCAATTTTAAACTTAGTATTTGTATCAAGTCTTCCATATTTACCATGATTATCCACATGGTTACTCCCATCAACTGAAAACCAATCTCCAGTAGATACTGTTCCGTTAAAAAATACATCGTCATTCTCTTCGTCTGTGAAAAGAATCGTTGTGGTTGAAGAACCTATATATTCCAACACAAGCAATTGTGGATGATCATGTCCTTGAGGTTGATTCTCATCACAACAACCATTGTCTATAGGATTAGAAGGAACTTCTGGTGCACATTCTGATTCTTCTATTGCTTTTTCATAAAAATTTAATGAAGAAAGGCAGGCTAATTGTCCATTTAAAGGAGTTAATGTTACTGATGTTCTTAAAGCATATGGACTATCGTCAACGAAACTATTCGTACCATCAACTTCATAGTCAATTAGTAGTTGAGGAAACTTAGATGCGTCACCATCATCAAAATTATAAGAAATCCATGTACCCGTAGTATTTGATAATACCAGAGATAAATCAACCAATCCATTGTTATTGTCGATTACTTGCTGTATGACAGAGGCCAAATTAGGTGAATTTATCTTAACATTATCATTCAAACTAGGCAAAGACCAATTTACAAACGCAGATGTAGTCGACCTAGAAGATAAATAATTATTTGAATTTGTATAATTAGACGGTATTCCTGTATTCTCTGCTCTTACAGCTGCGACTACATTTCCACCACTGTAACCATCAAGCGTAAGAACAGCATTAGTTATAGTAACTCCAGCTGGAATATTTAAATCTGCAAACTTAAATCCCTTATATCGTATAGTACCACTTTCGTAGTTATTAGGCTTATTTAAACCACTGGATAACTGATATGAATCATGGCTACTTGAGGCTATTGTCGTCGTAATAATCTCACCCGGAAATAATACGCATATTGATTGTCCTGAATCGTCATATCCGATGTCGCATCCATGTTCTCCCTCATCTCTATAAAATATTGATGTTTCAAGCAGGCTACAAGTTGAACTTTCCAAAATTGATGTAAACTCGTTGTACGTAAAAGAGTTTTCATTACAGTTATCAAAATCCCATGTCGCCAACAGAGCACTATCACACTGAGCCACAAGAGTATATCCAGGTACTGAGATTAAAAATATAATAAATGATAAAAAGTAAAGAAATAAAAAATTTTTCAGAGCCTGGCATAAACTGCTAGTCCAAGAAATCTGACATAGGGCTGTCGAATTACGCATGTGTGTAAGGTTTTGGTATAAACTGTTTCCAATAATCTGAGACCTAATGCTGAACAATAAGTCGCAGTTTACAATTAATAAAGTAAAACCTGATAATGATATAAAGAAGATATATATATATACTTAACTTAACGTAAGGAAGTTGAGTCAGTAAAAAATTCCTGGTAAGGGAACTTCAAATGTACAGATGTCTTAACTATTCTCATTGTCACACAATCAATAAATTATAACTACTTAAAACTTTTTTAATCGCGCTAGATTTTACTCTGGTACAAAAGTAGCAAAATTTGTAAAGTAGTAAGCAAAAAGTATACATATTGTAAAGCTGTCTCTTATACACATCTGACGCTGCCGACGAAGAGGATAGTGTAG